>CABSGW010000211.1 GCA_902477365.1 uncultured Prevotellaceae bacterium | reverse complement strand
CTATGAGCGGTTCTCCCGCCTCACTCCTACCGCCATCCACAGGTGTTGGAAAAACAGAACTCAGCCTATCCTTGGCTGAGTTTTTCCATATACCTATACTTAATGCAGATTCCAGGCAACTGTTTCGAGATCTCCCCATCGGAACAGCAGCTCCAACAGCAAATGAACTGGCCCGCGTCAAACACTACTTTGTCGGAACATTAAGCCTAACCGATTATTATAGTGCCGCTCAATACGAACAAGACGTTTTACAAACGCTTCAGAATGAGGTATTCGTAACACATGACCTGGCGTTATTATCAGGAGGAAGCATGATGTACATTGATGCTATCTGTAAAGGAATAGACGATATCCCAACAGTAGATGAAGAAACCCGTCAATATCTTCTGGAAATCTACGAAGAAAAAGGATTGGACTACATTCGCCAAGAATTAAAACTACGAGATCCGGAATACTATCAGCAAGTAGACTTACACAATGCCAAAAGAGTCATACACGCCCTCGAAATCTGTTACATGACAGGAAAAACGTATACTTCATTTCGTATACGTAAACCCTCTCCCCGCCCTTTCAAGTTAATAAAAATAGGACTCAAAAGAGAACGAGAAGAACTGTACGAACGAATCAACCAGCGCGTTGACCACATGATGGAACAAGGTCTAGAGGCCGAAGCCCGAAAAGTTTATCCCATGCGCACACAGAACGCATTGAATACGGTAGGATACAAAGAATTGTTTCGTTATTTTGATGGTGAATGGACAAGAGATTTTGCCATTGAAAAAATCAAACAAAACAGTCGCATCTACTCTCGTAAGCAAATGTGTAGTTGCTCCAGTTGATGTCTCGTAAGCAAATGACATGGTTCAAAAGAGACAAAGAAATCGTTTGGTTTCATCCAGAGCAAACAGAAGAAATCAAAAAATTTACAGTCCAAGAACTAGCCGGTAACAACTAATTTGTTACATTTGCAAAATAAGTTCACACTAACATACAGGCGTATGAACAAATTCTTTAAAAAAAACGTTCCGCCAACGCATACGTTTCTAATAACCGTTAAACAGTGGTTTCGTACTAGCATACATTGGTATGTACGATTATACAAAGGGCGTCCTTGGTATGTCAAACTCTTTTCAGGAATCATCTCCTTTTTCCTATTTATATTGCTCTACTTAGGGGCTGTTGGTGTCAACTTCTTATGGCTATTTGGCAAATCTCCATCCATTCATAGTATTATGAACCCAGAAAACAGCGAAGCTTCTTTGCTGTATAGCGCAGACAGTGTCCTGATCGGAAAATATTTCAATGAAAACAGAAGCCCTGTCAAATATGAGGAAGTAAACCCGATCTTCTATAAAGCACTCATCGATACCGAAGACGAACGGTTTTACAGCCACCACGGAGTCGATTTTCAGGGACTCCTGGCTGCTATTAAAGACATGTTCCACGGCCATGCCCGAGGAGCGTCAACCCTTACCCAACAACTCGTCAAAAATATGTTTAGGGTACGTACCGAATATTCCACCGGATTATTGGGCAAAATTCCTGGTATTAAAATGCTTATTATGAAAAGTAAAGAATGGATTCTGGCAACAGAATTGGAAATGCTTTACGAAAAAAAAGAAATACTGACGATGTATGTCAACACAGTGGACTTCGGCAGTAATGCCTTTGGTATCAAAACCGCAGCAAAAACTTATTTCAACACAACACCCGACAAACTAACAGCCGAACAGGCAGCCGTGCTCGTAGGACTGCTAAAAGCCACCTCCACCTACAATCCACGCATCAATCCTAAAAATAGTCTGAGAAGGCGTAATACGGTTCTGGCAAACATGTGGAAGCACAATCATCTGACAACAGTTGAATTTGATTCTATAAGTAAATTACCCCTTGAACTAGATTTCAGCGTAGAGACGGCATACGATGGAAAGGCCCTCTATTTCAGACAAGCCGTCGCCTCACACCTAAAAGAGTGGTGTACAGAAAACGGAATAGACCTTTATGCAGACGGACTTAAAATCTACACAACACTAAACATGTCCATGCAACGCTATGCTGAAGAGGCTGTCAACAAACAAATGCGGATCGTACAACGGAATTTCAACAATCATTGGGGAAAACAAGAACCTTGGCAAGACGAACGTCATCAGGTCATCAAAAACTTCATCAGCGACCTGGCCAAGCGAACAGAGCATTATCGGGTACTCAACAAACGTTTTCCCAACGATCCTGATTCTGTAACCTATTACCTGAATGAACCACATCTCGTAACGGTATTTGACTACGAAGGTCCTAAAGAAATGCTCTTAAGCACAATGGACTCTATACGCTACATGGTGCGTTTCATGCACACAGGTTTTGTGGCTATCGAACCCGACACGCGCCATGTAAAAGCATGGGTGGGCGATATCGACTTTGATTCTTGGAAATACGATAAAGTAACTGCCATGAGACAACCAGGATCTACGTTCAAGTTGTTTGTCTATACCGAAGCCATGAATCAAGGACTGGCACCCTGCGACCGTCGTACGGATTGTTACATCAGCATGAATGTAATGAATAACAAAGGAGAGTTGGAACCTTGGAGACCACACAATGCGAATGGATATTTTACAAACGACTCTATGTCGCTAGAAGCTGCTTTCGCTCAAAGTATTAATAGTGTTGCCGTAAAACTAGGAATAGAAGTAGGCATTGAGAATGTCATAAAAACAGCCAAAGCTATGGGCATCAAATCGCCCATGCAACCGAATCCATCGCTCAGTTTAGGTTCGGCCGACGTAAACCTGCTGGAACTCGTCAACTCTTATGCAACGGTAGCTAACGACGGGAAGGCTCAATCACCTATATTGGTTACACACATTGTCAACCGCCATGGTAAAACCATATATACAGCACCCAACAACGAACAACAAGCAATACCTTATCGTTCCGCCTTCTATATGCAACAACTCCTACAAGGTGGTTTACGTGAACGTGGAGGCACTTCAATGGCTTTATGGAGCTACATACACCCTTACACACAAGATACGGAATTTGGAGGAAAAACAGGAACCAGCAACAACCATTCTGATGCATGGTTTGTAGGCATAACCCCCGGTTTGGTTGCCGGAGCATGGGTTGGTGGAGAATACAGAAGTATACACTTCCGAACCGGTGCATTAGGACAAGGCAGTCGGACAGCACTACCCATCTTCGGTTATTTTGTTCAGTCATTACTCAAAGATCCTTCATTCAAAAAATACAGACGCAAATTTGCACCAGCGCCGGCCGATATTCCATACGACACGTATAATTGTCCTAGTTATATCACTTACCGATCTGATAGTGATTCAATACAAATAACAGCCGATACACTATTAGAACCGCATTCCATAGCCCCAGTTCACCAAGAACCGGATATGGACGAGATAAGCAGGAAAATGGAAGATATTTTAAACAACATCGAATAACGAAACAGTACAATTCATTATACAGAGAAGTGCATCTTATTTGAAACAAACTATCCATTTTTTTAAAATAACGAACCGCCTTCCAAAGTTTTATCTCAAACTTTAGGAGGCGGTTTGCTTATAAAACATCGCGTTGAATAGAAACGAATTTGCTTCAACCAGATAATAGACGACCTAGATAATCCTTTAGTTCTCATTAAAGCCATACAGATATGCATCAGAGTGGCTTGGTGCACAGACTTTTTATAGTATAGTTTATCTCGTAAAGCTTTAATATCGATGCTTATTTCATATCTGAGTCCTTCTCTATAGAGCATATTTCACAAGGTATAAAAAGAGGTGTACTTTAAATTAATCACATGCTGGCTGGTAGAAACAATGTTATGTGAGTTATGATGCATCAAATACACATGATGATCTAATATATGTTCAGTTACCAAAGATATAC
>CABSGW010000210.1 GCA_902477365.1 uncultured Prevotellaceae bacterium | reverse complement strand
GGAGATTGTTGATACCCGCAAGGAAAAGCAGCCATATGTAGGTTTGCGTTCAATTCTTGGAAGTGTTACACTTGGAGGAAAGTCAAGCGATGCGACACCCAATCTTCCCGATGCTGTAGTGAAAAGCATTTTTCAAGGATTGCCGTATCCGGCTTCTCTGTTCCAATCGTGTGTTCGCCGTATTCGTGCAGAACAATATGTCAACATTACGCGTGCTGCCATTATTAAGGCATATCTCAACCGACTGAATGATAATAACAACAATAAAAAACTGGAGATTATGTTAGACAAAGAAAATCACAACCAAGGGTATCTTTGCGGAAGACTATTTGCTGTACTCGAGAAGATACAGGAGGATGCCAATGGCATTCACACCATTCGTGAACGTTACATGAATGCTGCATCGGCTACTCCTGCAATGGTTTTTGCTACTATCCTCAATCTTTCAACACACCATTTGGAAAAGTTGAATGGAGGTGGACAAGTCTTTTATGAGAAATTGAAACAAGAAATTATATCAAAGCTTGATGCAAAGGGTTTTCCTGCAAATCTGGATCTTCAGGATCAAGGACGATTCTTTGTGGGGTATTATCACCAGCGACAAGACTTTTTCATCAGTAAGGAAACTAAAGAAACAGAAGAATAACAATTTAAAAGAAAACAACCATGTCAGAACTTAAGAATAGAATTGATTTCGTTTACATATTTGATGTACAGGACGGCAATCCGAATGGTGATCCGGATGCGGGTAATCTTCCACGCGTAGATGCTGAAACAGGTATGGGACTTGTTACGGACGTTTGTTTGAAACGTAAAGTACGCAATTATGTGCAGGTAGTAAAAGACCTCACAGATGGTTTTGATATATTTATCAAAGAGAAGGCTGTTTTGAACACTTTGATTGATAGGGCATATGATGATTCGGAAGTGAAAAGTGCAAAAAACAAGACTGATGCGGCACGCCGTTTGATGTGTAAGAATTATTTTGATATCAGAACGTTTGGTGCAGTTATGTCAACCGGTCAAAATGCTGGTCAGGTTCGTGGCCCTATCCAATTTACCTTTGCACGCTCTGTTGATCCTATTGTTACTGCGCAACACTCTATAACCCGTATGGCTGTAGCAACAGAGAAAGAAGCCGAAAAACAACGCGGTGATAATCGTACAATGGGGCGTAAAGCTACCGTTCCTTACGGTCTCTATGTCTGTCATGGCTTCGTCTCTGCCAACCTTGCCAAGCAAACAGCCTTTTCAGAAGAAGATCTCGGATTGTTTTGGGAGGCATTGAAGAATATGTTTGATGTTGACCGTTCTGCAGCACGCGGATTGATGAGTGCTCAAAAACTCATTGTGTTCCGTCATGATTCAGAGCTTGGTAATGCTCCGGCTAACAAGTTATTCGAGTTGGTGAAAGTCGAAAAGACGTGTAGCGGTTCACCGCGTTCCTTCAGCGATTACTCTGTTACGGTTGATAAAGGAAGTGTTCCTTCAAATATTACTGTTGAGGAGCTGATCTGATTGAATGTACAGTGATGACGATATGCTCATGTTGTCGGGGATTCAGCACTTTAGGTTCTGTCCCCGACAATGGGCTTCGATACACATTGAGCAGCAATCTTTTATGGCGAACTTCGCCATCGGGTTGATGTGGAGATAACAGATGGGTTGCGGGATATTGTCAGACAATGTGCCCGGGATATGCACGAACTATTCAGCAAAGCGGCCATCCCGAAAGCTGAATATAGCAAACATTGTGATAAATGCTCGCTGAAAGATAGTTGTATGCCAAAGATGGTAAAGGATTACGCTACGGTGGATGTATACCTCAATAAAAAAGTGTATCAGTGAGAAAATTATTGAATACATTATATGTAACGACGCTAGAGGCATATCTTAGCAAGGACGGATTGAATGTTGTTGTGTCTGTAAAACAGGAGGAGATTTTTCGTATTCCTGCTATTAACATAGAAAGCATTGTTACATTCGGATATATGGGAGCTAGTCCCGGTGTAATGAAATTGTGTAGTGACAATGGCATAGCGCTTACATTCCTCTCTCCAAATGGTCGATTTATCAGTAGAGTGCAAGGTGCGGTAAAAGGGAATGTGTTGTTGCGTAAAAGGCAATACCAATTGGCTGATGATGAATCGTGGTCATTACATGTGGCACGGCTGATGATTGGTGGTAAAATCCAAAATTATCACTATATATTGAGACGATATACTCGTGATTATGGTGAAAATGAAGAAGTCAGTCAGGCCATACGTGTGTTGGAGCAGGCCAAACGTAAGGTGTTGGTGGCCCCAGATAAGTCCACATTAATAGGGCATGAGGGGATGGCTTTGAATGCCTATTTTGAAGTATTGCCTGTCTTGATACTGAATCAGAAAGACGATTTCCCGTTTCATGGTCGTAACCGTCGCCCTCCCAAGGATGCCATGAATGCCATGCTGTCTTTTGCTTATACATCGATTGCGAATGATTTTTCTGCTGCACTCGAGACGATAGGCCTTGATCCATACGTGGGATTTCTTCATACGCTTCGTCCGGGGTGTGTGTCGTTAGCGTTAGATATGATGGAAGAATTACGTGCTTATCTTGGAGATCGTTTTGTTTTGTCGTTGATTAATAAAAGACAAATAACAGCTAAAGATTTCTTGTTTCAAGGTGACAATGGGGTTGTTATGACAGATAAAGGGAAGAATACATTTATTGCTGCATGGCAGGGGCGAAAACGGGAGATGATAATTCATCCTTATCTGAATGAAAAGTGGAAATAGGCCTTCTTCCTTATATACAGGCTATGTTGATGGCAAGATATATAAGGCAAGATATTGATAACTATCCTGTGTTTCTGATAAAATGAATGGTGATTATGTACATGCTTATAACTTATGATGTTGATACCACGAGTAAAGAAGGAGCACGCCGATTACGGCATGTGGCTAAAGCTTGTATGGATTATGGACAGAGAGTACAAAATTCTGTCTTTGAGTGTGAAGTGACAGAGGTGCAATATTGTCTCTTGAAAGAACGGATCAGAAACCTTATTGATATATCTCTTGATAGCATTAGATTCTATATTCTTAGTAAGAATGAAAATAAAAGGGTAGAAGTGATAGGTGTTGAGACCGCTTATAAAATCAATGATACTCTTATCATCTAATGTGTGCGAATATATAGTGTTACAAAAAAAAACGTAAATTCGCAGGTGCTAATAATCAGCAGATTGATTTATTTTTAGTGCGTTTGTTCGTTAGGAGGTAAGCCAGTAATGATGATTCGCATAATGGTAGGGGTAAATTGCTGGTTATTAATAGATTATTTGCTATACGGTCACACCCCATGTGGGTGTGTGGATTGAAACCAGAAGGAACTGCTCATCATGCCGGTTATCGGCTGTCACACCTCATGTGGGTGTGTGGATTGAAACTGCACGTTCGACTGCGTGCAACGGCTGAACAAGCGTCACACCCCATGTGGGTGTGTGGATTGAAACACGATGGGGGACGAAATGATGTCATCCACCTCCTGTCACACCCCATGTGGGTGTGTGGATTGAAACGATATTGTGCTGTGCATCCAGGTGGAGAATCTGGGTCATATTCTATGCGGGTGTGTGGATTGAAAGTTGTTGGTGTAGTACATCACCAGATTGCGGTTGGTCACACTCTATGCGGGTGTATGGATTGAAATAAGGACAAAGGGGACTACGAAGGGCTGCTAGCTGTCAGGTACTCGATGTCACACCCTATGTGGACTAAAGCTTGTTTCATGTACCGGTATAGGTGATGTAGGTCTGATCAACCTCCCACGGGGTTATAAATTAAAATAGGGTATTGCTGTGGTACTTGCTCTCATAGTCTAGTTATACCGTGTGCAGGTGTGTTTGGAACAGACTGGGCATGTCGTTGCAACGACATGCCCAGTC
>CABSGW010000209.1 GCA_902477365.1 uncultured Prevotellaceae bacterium | reverse complement strand
TTCGACCGTCCTTCCGTCAATCCTTCCAGTTTGGCTGTGCTCAACACGTCATTTTGTATCATGATGGCATTGAGATGCTCGTCGTAGGCGTATCGTTCGGCGGGAGCCATGTTGTAATATTTCAGCTTCTCCCTCGCCTCGCTTAATCCCGGCACTTTGGTGTCGGGTTCGATTTCCCCGGTCTTTAGGTAGTTAACCCATTCTTCCAGTGGCGTCTTTGCTACCTTGTCGAACTCGTTCACGCGTATGATGTAATATTCCGGGAAAATCTCTCTTGGGTACTTGGGCAGGATGGCATCCTCCTGCTTGGTCGAGATTTGCAGTTCGTCGGAAGTGTGCACGCCTATAAAACGGTTCTGTCCGTGGTAGAGGTAATCGTTCCCCTTGCCCAAATCGAAATAGACGATGCTGATGGAGTACACTTTCTTGATGTTTCCATAGCTCTCGCCTAATGAAATGTGTTCGGTGATGGTCTTGGCCACGCCGTACAGTATGCGTTCCAGATAATAAACCTCCCGCGTGTTCTGCACCTCCACGAGTATGATTTCGCCTTTGCTGTTCTTTGCCTTGATGTCCACGCGGTTGAACTTGTCGGTCTCGGCCAACTGGTTCCCCTCACTTTCCAATATTTCCACGATTTGCGTCTTGTCCTCGAAGAGCACTGTGAGCAACCCTTCCAACACGGCGAAGTTGGCCTTGTCGCGTAGCAGCCGCTTGATGGCCCAGTCGAATCGTATGTATCTGTCCTTGAGCTTGTCCATAAGATATTTATTTTAGGGTTTATGCAAATACAAAGAAAAGGAATTATTGCAAGAAATCAAAATGAAAGAGTATAAAATATTTTTTGATACTTTGGGAATGTTCCGTTGGCTCTTGAAGAGGGCGGGCAAGAGAGAAGTGGGCCTTTAGTTCTCCTTTTTCGTCTCTTATTTTTGCCGCAAATCGGAAAATCGTTGTGCTGTGATTGATTTTCCGGTTTGCGGTAATTGTTTTCGGCTTCTTTGTTTGTCTTTCTATGCCTCTTCCCTCCATACAAGGATATATGTGGAAAAATCCATTCGCATCCTTCAAACTTGTTGTTTTACAGATTGTTAAGGTGAACTTTCTTCATCTATAGGGTTCACCGGGTATTCACCGGAGAGGGTTATGAAGATGTCGGTCGGGGATGATTGCCGCTGAAAGAAGGCTGAAGGATGGATTAGTACATCCTTCACCGGAATCTATTGTGTTCCAAGAGATTGTAAACTATCCTGAAAGATGAAACATGTTTTTTGAAAACTTGCTGTGGAGAACAATCTTTGTGAATTTATAACGCTCTGAATGATGACTTTGTAATGTATGTAAAAGAAACTATGTGAAATTTAGCACCATTATAGTTTCTGTCTTTTATTTTTTGAAAAAAGCCGTATTTACTGATAAGTTCCTTATTCTGTGGCAGGAAGGCCTGCCAATATTCGCTCGGCAATATTTTTCAGATGCTTGGTGACCTAATCATAATCCGTTATATTCGTTTTAGAACAAGCTGAAAGTCATTATTTATTCTTTTGATATCGAAAGGAGTATTGCATAAAGCCTTTTTCATATTATGTTTGAGGGTATTTACGCGTTTTCGTGAGGAATCTGAACCATCGTAGTAGTTTTCTCCCAAGATGGAGTTTAGTTCCTCCACGTGTAAAGTGTGTGTATCCTTTTCTATCAGCTTCTCCAGTACAAGGATTACTTGCGTTCGGCTTTTTATCAATATGGTATCATTGTATGTGATAGTATGGTCGTTGATTTGTATTTTCAGTAATTCCTTTTCCAAATTATCCTCTTCCATTTGTATTGGGATTGATGATACTTGTCCTTTTGCTGTTCTTATTGTTCTATGCCACTTCTTTAGTAGAAAGATGGTAGTGATGCAACAAATTAAGATGATGAGTATTCCTTCAATATATGCGAACGGCAATACTTCTTGCAAAATGCTGTTAGGGATGGTTTTATTCATATAACTAAGTTCCAGGCCTGTATGCCATGATGGGATTTTGTTTATGTTCCATATAATAATTATAATAGCGATAATGGCTGATATAATGGCAGAAGTCAATATTTTGTTTTCTTTCTTCATATTTCGTATGAACAATGTCCTTTTTGCAAAATTAAATAAATTCTTTTGTTTCTACAACTAATACAAAGGGATAAAATATACTTAAATTTGGTGGTATTTGTCTTTTTCTATGTCCTTTGAAGGTTAAACACAATTGTACGTAGGTTGCACGGAATGTAACGTACGTTTCACCATAATAAAACTTAATGTGGGATGGAATGTTCGTTATCAAACTTTTTTTGATGATTATTCTACTGAAAATCAAATCTGTTTATAGTGTGTTTATTTTCCGTTTATAAATGTTTATTGCAAAAATTTGTTTTTTATTTAGCTATATTGTTACTTTGTATTGTTTCCCAATCAAGTAAGTGGAAAAATAATATGAAAGGCAGCATAAGGTTTCTTGTTCTATTTAGAGAAGATAAATTAGTAGAGAGATAATGTAAAATACCAAGAATATAAATATAAAATATTTTAATGAACTGTATGAAGGAGTATTTATTAAGTGTCGTAGGAGTATTAAGCATTTTAAGTGTGGGGTGTGTTCCAGACGAGGAAATGAAGGTACGTAATTTGGTATTGAGGGAAAATCCGGGATTACGGCATGTATTGCAGCTTTATGAAGGAGATTCTTTAAAATACAAGGCTGCTCTGTTTTTGATAGACAATTTACCTTATCACCAAGGTGTGGACAGCGGTGACTTGAGACCGATGTATAAATCCTACGAATTGTTCAGTACCGGTAAATTTTCTTATCAGGAGGCTTTGGATTCTGCAGCACGACAATATGGCTTTTCCGGTGTGGGAAAGATTGCCATGAAAAAAGATGTATATATCGACCCCGCCTATCTTGTGGGAAACATAGAGTGGGCGTTTAAAGTGTGGCGTGAACAGCCGTGGGGAAAAAATGTTTCATTTGAGCAGTTTTGTGAATACGTTTTGCCTTATCGTGTGGGTAATGAGAAACTTGAGCCTTGGCGCGAAAGATTGTATTACCAATTTATGCCTATCATAGAAAAACATAAGAACGATCCGGAAATAGAGAACCCCGTGCATGCCGCATTTGTCGTGCGCGACAGTTTGCTCAGGACACCACATTACTTTACCGGTGAAATGGGGACAAGCGTGCGTGTCGGGCCTCGGATTGCGGATTGGCGGAGTGGAAGTTGTCTGGATTTATGCGATGCATTGGTTTACATTTACAGGGCATTGGGTATTCCGTGCGGCATTGAAGAGCTTCCTTTGAGGGGAAACAACAACGTTCCTCATTATTGGATTTTTGTGGATGACCCTGAAGGGCAGACTTGGTTTTCTTCGATGTTTTACCGTCGTCCCCGTTTCCTGAAAGCGGAAGATTATGTGGATGTATATGGAAAGGTTTTCCGTCAGAAGTTCGGGCTTAATCGTCGGATAATAGAGGAAATGGATGTTGGGCCTAAAGATGTCCACCCGGTCTTCCGCTATCCTTGTTTCGAGGACGTGACCCGCATATATGGCAGAGAGCAAGCATATAAACTGTCTGTTGGGAAAGACCGTTTTATTCAGGAACCGAAGGAAGGCGAACCAGTTTATCTCTGCATGTCCGAAAGGTATTCATGGAAACCGGTCGGGTGGGATATTTATGACGGTATGGCGGCTGTTTTTGAAGATTGCCATGGCGGTACGGTATATTGCTTAGCCCTTTATGACCAAGAGAGTGGGGAACTGGAAATGATTTCCAATCCTTTTAGTGTAGATGTTGAAACTGGAAAAATGGCTTATTATGAGCCTGGACCGGAGACTGAGGATGTCGTATTGTTGAGTAAATTCGGAATGTTTGCGGAATTCTTTTTGGGACGTATGGTGTTACTTGGTCAACTTGAGCCATAGAAACCA
>CABSGW010000208.1 GCA_902477365.1 uncultured Prevotellaceae bacterium | reverse complement strand
ACGGCAAACAACACCATAACCATTGCCGCCACCGCACCAAACCGACACACCGGCCGTCTGTACCAACGAACCGGACACGGCTTTTCCGCCACCTGGCCCAACACCTGTTCCAGGTCGTCCCAAAGCCCCTCGGGAGCTTCTTCCTCATAACCTTTCAGCCTATTACGCAACTGTTCGGTCCATTGATCGCCCTTCTTCATAACGTTTTCCTATATTCTTTTATCCACTTAGCCAACAAACTTTTTGCCCGCGACAGTTGCGAAGCCGACGAATTCTCGCCGATACCCAACAGGGCTGCTATTTCTTTATGGCTTTTTTCTTCAAACACATACAAGTTCAGTACGGTTCTGTAACCGGACGGCAACCGCCTGATCATGTCCGCAAGCACCCCCGGAGCTATCCGGTCTAAGTCGGGATCTTCCTCTTCGGGCCTGTCGGGCAGTTCTTCCATCGTGCTCATCCAACCCGGCTGCTCGTTCTGCCGTATATACTTCAGGGCCTCGTTCACCACGATGCGGCTCATCCAGGCCTGCAACGAACCTTTTCCCCGATAGGTAAATGACCCGAACGAGGTAAATATCTTGATAAAGCTGTCTTGTAACACATCACGCAGATCTTCCCTATTCACCACATAACGGGAACAGACAGCCGTCAGCATACCCGCGTAACGCGTGTACAAATCCTTCCGGGCAGCGGGTTCTGCCCGGCGGACAGCCTCGACCAAGGCCCTTTCCCGCTCTTCTTCCGACATCACATGCACAGGCTCAGCTTTTGCATCCACGTACAAAGTTAACATTACGCTACAGAAAAAAGACAAGGATACAGCCAGTTATTTACCACACGCAAGCCATATCCTTGTCACACAAACACCTAAACGGAACTAATTGATATGGGATGCCGGCTCTGCAACCGTTTTTTTAGTGGGCAGGAAAGCATACTCCACGGCTTCGGTAGTTGCTACTTCTTCCTCGTCAACCCATATTTTTTCTACCTTTAAATTAAAGCTCAATGCACTGTTTATGCCCGTGAACACTCCTTTGCTATCTGCAACGAATTGAACTTTCACTTGTTTCACCGCCTCGTCAACAGGCATGTCGAAAGTGAACTCACCCGGCTTCAAGGTCAAAACCGCATTGCCCTGATCGGTGGTCAGCACAGCTTCGTAGTTCATGCTATAATTCACTTCACCGACAGCCTCTACCACGGCATCCACCTGTTCGGCACCTACCAACGTGCGGACGATGGCACGTACAGGAAGTCCCGTCACGGCCAGTTGTTCGCCGGACGCTTGTACCAATACGGTATCTTCCAACACGTCGCCCGTCTTGCCCGACCGCATCACGCCATTATAGCTTCCTTTTACATCGTCAAGGGTTATCACCGGTCCTTTGTACCCATCGTCATCGCTATCGCAAGCGGTAAAGAACAGGGCCGAAAGGGCTACTACCATCATTGTAAAATAATTACAAATTCTTTTCATCATGTTTTCTTTTTAAGAGATTCTACTTTTGCATATTCACTTACATTGAGTACTCACTAGTATAAATCCGAAAAAGCCGAAACCTTGCACCGCAAACACAAAAAAAATGCAGAAAAAAAGAAGAAACAGTCCAAACAGGCCGTTTCCACGTATCTCTAAATCAGAAAATAAAACAGAGCTCATGCCTCGCAGGCACAAGCTCCGTTTCGATTAAACAAGATCCATTGCCATCCAAACAATCGCATACGTCCGATGCCAATCACCTTGTAGGACTTCAAGTTGCGTTATCCTGATACAACTCTTTCTACTCGACATAAAGCGCTTTCCGATGCCGGTCTGTAACCGTCCACCGACCGTCTATGCCTTTTTTCATCTGATACTTACTACCCTTCCATGCCGCTCCTTTCCGCTTCAGCAAACAGGATTTTCCTTCGGGTGGAAAAACCTCTGCCTGCAACGAATCGGCCGAAAAAACGACAAAAGCCGATGTGGTGGAAGCCGGGTTGTCCGATATACGCAAACGGACGCCTACCTCGAACAATCGGATACAGTCCTGACGCGCCTCGCTCCAGGTATATCCTGCCGAGCGGATGCAACCATGCTTGTCGCGATCGCCCCCCAACAGTGGCCGACCGGTCTTTTCCGCAGAGTCATTTACCGACCCGCACGACACCAACAACCAACATGCAAAAGGTATAGTCCATAATTTATTCATCTCACAATCACTGAATACACTTATTCGGTTATAAATATAACACAAAATAATCCAATCTATTGCATGAAAGATTATTTTTTATGTTTTATTTACACATAAACCTGTTTGATGCGATTTACGGGAGCACTCAAACGAACTGGGCTGCCTGTTTAAACAACATGGGCATCTCGTTCGAACAAGATGCCCATGTCGCCCCAAACAAGCATACCGCCCGAAACAACGTTACGGGCGGTCCGATGCGTTATCCGCACCTCTCTGCACGTACCTCCCCTATGGCAACTAACAATGCTTCCATGTCGGCCGGAAAAACATCACCTATGTTACCGATGCGGAACGTATCGGCCTCGGATATTTTTCCGGGATAAATCACAAATCCCTTGGCCTTGAGTGCCTCATAAAAAGCCTTGAAGTCGAAGTCGGCCTCCGGGTAACGGAACGAGGTGATGATACATCCCTGTTTTTCGGCCGGCAACAACGTCTCAAAACCCAACCGGGCCATGCCTTCAACCAACACACGGTGATTTTCACAATAGCGCCCGTACCGGGCTTGTATGCCACCCTCCTGGCGCAACTCCGAAAGTGCCTGCCAAAAAGCCCGCACCACGTGGGTGGGCGATGTGAAGCGCCACTTTCCGCCGCCTTGCTCCATAGCCTCCCACTGTGCGTAGAGATCGAGCGAAAGCGAACGGGCCACTCCTTTGGTCTGCATCAGTTTGGTCCTGTCGGCTATCACAAAGCCGAAACCTGGTACACCCTGCACGCACTTATTGGCACTGCTCACCAGAAAGTCAATGCCCAGCGCCTGTATGTCAATGGGCACACCGCCAAAACTGCTCATGGCATCGACTATAAACGTAATGCCCCGTCCGCGAATGACATCGGCCACCTCCTCAATCGAATTCAACAAACCGGTGGTAGTCTCGCTGTGTACCATGGCCAGGTGCGTCACACCGGGATTTTCGTCCAGGGCACGGCGAGCTACCTCGCCCGTCACCAATTCGGTTTCGCCCAACGACACCAACACATGATCCATACCGTAGTAGCGGGCTATGTCGGCCATGCGGCGTCCGTAAGCACCATTGGCCAAAATCAACAATTTGTCCGAGGAGCGTACTGCCGCCCCCAGCGTGGCCTCCACACAATAGGTACCGCTACCCTGCAACAGCACGGTGGTGTATGCGTCGGCGGGGAGTCCGGCCATCTCCAACAAATTGTGGCGGATGGGTGTCACAATACCCTCGTTGTAATCTTTGTCCCAGGTACACCAGTCTTGCAACATGGCTTTCCGCACAGTTTCAGAAGTGCTCAACGGTCCCGGAGTGAGCAATAAATAGTTTCTTTCCATCAGGATTTATGCATTAAGTTTTTGGTTCAACTGTTGAATATAAGCGGGCAATTCGGCTATCCGGTCCAATACGGCATCGGCGCCGGCTGCCAGCATACGGCTGCGCACCTCCTCTTTCAGCAGATGCAGTTCGGCCGGCGGAAGCGCCGCATACTCGGCCTCGGTCAGCCCCATTTCGTTACTGCCGGTAATGATGCCGACACTCCACACACCGGCATTAACACCCTCGCGGATATCGGACAGGGTATCGCCCACCTTCACCACCCGGCGCACGGAGTCGATACCCAGTTGCTCCATGTTACGGAACACCATATACGGCGCGGGCCGTCCGGCAGACACATCGTCGGGTGTCACCAGGTTGTCTACCCGGTAACCCTTGGCCGCCGCACCGGGACGCACAACGTCCATCATCTGTGCCGTATA
>CABSGW010000207.1 GCA_902477365.1 uncultured Prevotellaceae bacterium | reverse complement strand
TCGTGGTCTGCGTAAGAACGCACATTACCGGCAGGGAAAATCTTACAGACATCGCAACCCAGTTCCTGTGCATTGCCTATTTCGGTAACCGTACCGCAACCCGGTATGTAAGGAACCAGACGACGGTTACACACCTTCGTTATCTCGGCATTGAAACAAGGCCCTACGACAAAATTAGCACCCAACTGAAGGTAGAGGGCTGCCGTAGCAGCATCAACAATAGATCCCACCCCAAGTATCAGTTCCGGACATTCGCATGCGGCATATTTGATTAAATCGGCAAATACCTCGTGTGCAAAATCGCCCCGGTTAGTAAACTCAAAAACACGTACACCTCCGGCGTAACATGCTTTCACCACTTGACGTGCCACCTCGGTATCGGCACTGTAAAACACAGGCACCATGCCCGTACACGACATTGCTGCCAATGTTTGTTGCTTATTGAACTTAGCCATTTTCTTTTCCTTCTTTTAGTTAGCGTGACACACGTCCCGATCCGTCTCCACTCATCAGTTTCTCAACCTCTTCAACCGTCACCTGGTTGTAATCGCCATAAATAGTATGTTTCAGGCACGAAGCCGCCACGGCAAACTCCAACGCTTTTTGGTCGTCATTCACATAGGTATTCAGTCCGTAAATGAGTCCTCCCATAAAGGAATCGCCACCTCCCACACGGTCTACGATATGGGTAATGTCGTAACGGCGTGACCGGTAGAGTTTTCCATCTGCATACAACACACCGCCCCATGTATTATGATTGGCATTCACCGCTCCGCGCAGAGTGATAATCACTTTCTTGGCACGCGGGAACTTAGCCATCATCTGCGTACAAACCGACTCAAAGGCCACATCATCAACCTGTCCGTTAGTCTGTGCCGCATCAAATCCTTCGGGTTTGATGCCGAATACTTTCTCGCAGTCTTCCTCGTTACCCAGAACCACGTCGGAACCGGCCACCAATGCGGGCATCACCTCGGCTGCCGTTTTTCCATATTTCCACAGATTCTTACGGTAATTCAAGTCGCACGAAACGGTTACACCCATCTCGTTAGCAACACGAATGGCTTCCAAACAGGCATCGGCCGCACCCTGCGAGATGGCGGGGGTTATACCGGTCCAGTGAAACCAGCTTGCGTCGCGGAACACCTCTTTCCAATCAACCATACCGGGCTGGATGTCGGCTATTGCCGAATGGGCACGGTCGTACACCACCTTACTGGCCCTGGCCACAGCACCCGTCTCCAGAAAATAAATACCCATCCTGTCGCCACCATACACGACGTGATCGGTACTCACACCATAGCGGTGCAGATCCATCACACAACTGCGGGCTATATCGTTCTGGGGCAAACGGGTTACAAACTCCGTGTCCAATCCATAATTGGCCAACGACACAGCCACATTGGCCTCACCACCACCAAAAGTGGCCGAAAACATATTGGCCTGGTTAAAACGCAAATAATCGGGAGTAGCCAAACGAAGCATAATCTCCCCGAAAGTTACTATTTTCTTTTTCATTGTATATATACATTCAAGATGCCCCACCAAAGGGCATCCAATATCCGTTAACAAGCAGCCGCCAACCTTCCGGTTGCCATACTGCAATACAGGTGCAAATTAAATCATTTTATTCGACATTTACCCTTTTCCAAGCACTAAAAATGACCCCGATTCCTCAAAGATGCACAAGAACATCGACAGTTTTTGTTTCAACAGACTCCTTTACAAAATAAAAGTCTTTCCCCCGTCGCAAACCATATCCTGTAAAAGCGTCCTGTTCTCACCGGAATATCAAACTACAAACAGATGAGGTATCGTTGCACTCCCCCGCACGGTTGAGTATTGAATACCGATTCCCGTTTATAGGGGAACATCTGCTTATTGTAACGGACTGCGCTGGTCGTCGTGACGAGATGGGCAGTCTGTTGCAACGAACTGGGCTGGTCGTTGAATTCCACCCGTAGCAACAGCCAACACCTCCCGCGATTCTGATCAGACAAACCGGACTTAAAAAAGTGCCAAATACAACAATAAGTATATCCCGTAAGTGATAAAAAATCGTTACTTTTGCCCTGCGATAAAAAACATAAAACAATTTAAAATTCCATGAGAAAAAGGACCATATTGAGCGCATTGGCGCTTACATTCGCTTGTTCGCTCTCCGCGCAAAAGCAACCCGTCGAGTCAAATCCGCAACAGCCGGTTTCCGAAAAAGGAAATACCGCTATAGCAACACCGCGTTTTGCAGTTATTTCGGACGTACACTTCGGTAACAACCAAGGAGAAGGCCCGATGGTAAAAGTGCCTAAAGCACTTAAAAACCTGCTGGCCAAGCAACCTCGCATCGACGCCATCTTTGTGGTGGGCGACATCAGCGACTACGGACAGAGCAGCCAGTACGACCTGGCGCTCAAGGTGTTTAACGACACAACCATTGTTCCCGCCAATTTCCCTGTCTACTTCATGATGGGTAACCACGATCATTACGGTGGCAAAAAATCTTATGACAATTACTTTAAGCTGGGACAGCCGCTCTATCACTATCTTGACATTAAGGGGTATCCCTTCATCACCATCAGCATGAGCGGAACAGGAGCAAACAGTTACAGCGAGAAAGATCTCGACTTTCTGGCAAAGAGTATGGAGGATGCCGCCAAACGCTATCCCGGCAAACCCATCTTCGTATTCACACACGTGCCCCCCCAGAACACAGTATACGGAACACAACCACGCGACGGTGGTTGGGGTACAACGAAATTTGAACCTATCCTGAGCAAATACCCGCAAGCAGTCGTTTTCTCCGGACACTCCCACTTTCCGTTGGGCGATCCACGCTCCATTCATCAGGCCATTTACACCAGCGTGAACGATGGAAGTACAACATACAGCGAGGTGGAACCCGGAGTTGTGAACGAGGGCATACATCCGGCCAAATACGATTATGTGACCGAAGGATTGATTGTCAACGTAGATGCCAACACCAACATCGAAATGGAGCGTTGGGATACCTACAACGACGAAGAGATGCTGCCGCGTTGGTACGTACAAGCTCCACACGACGGCAAGCACTTCCTATACACAAACAGAACCGGAGGCGCAGCGCCATTCTTCCGTCCCGGATCAACCGTCACCATTGACAATATAAAGGAAGAAGGATGTTCCGTCACCTTCCCTCAGGCTACAGACGATGAAGTAGTGCACCGTTACCGCATTGAAATACTGAAAGACGGCGAAACGGTTATCACCAACCACACTTTCTCGGGCTTCTACCTGAACAGTAAGAAGCCGCTGACACTGAATGTACGATTCCAAGGTATACCCAACGGAAGCACCCTGAAAGCACGCGTAACGGCTATCGACTCTTACGACAACCAGTCAGCTCCCATTGAAAGCAAGGATTTTACGACTGCCGCTTACAAACCTGCCGCGAAGACCAAAAAACCGAAAGCCGACTTGTTCGATATTCAGTTTGCCGCCAACGGCAAGGCAAAAGACGTATCGCCCCTGCGCGTAAAGGTTGAAACCGGAGAGGAAGTGCCGACCACCTACAAAGACGAGGCATACAAACGCTGGACTGCCCAGTTCAAAGGTTCAGGACAATGTTATTACAAAATTGATTACAGCCAAAACGAAACACTGAAAAAGGCCTTCCAGTCCGGTTATACACTTGAATTGTTCTATAAACCCAACTCCACACGCAACATGTGTCCGCTCAGCGCCCAAGAGGGAGGCGGCACAGGCATCGAACAAGCCGGTGGAGGACTGATCACCTTCTTTGCCCATGTGGGAGGAGGATATAAGGAGCTGAAAAGTGCCATGACCGCAGCCCCGGGCAAGTTCTACCACGTGGTAGCCGTGTACGACAAGGCCGCCGGCAAGACACGCATCTACGTTAACGGCTCGCCTGCCGGCGAACGGAAAGCAGAGGGCGAGTTTGGTTTCCCCTCCAACGACAAGGCTCAAT
>CABSGW010000206.1 GCA_902477365.1 uncultured Prevotellaceae bacterium | reverse complement strand
GTTTACGAGAACATCGAGCTTCCGTTGCTCTATATGGGTGTCCCCTCGTCCGAGCGTAAAAAGCGTGTGGAGGAGGCCATGCAGCGTATGTCCATCACGCATCGCGCCAAACACTTTCCCGGACAGCTTTCGGGCGGCCAGCAGCAGCGTACGGCCATTGCCCGCGCCGTAGTGTCCCGTCCCAAACTGATTCTGGCCGATGAGCCTACGGGTAACTTGGATTCGAAGAACGGCCGCGAGGTGATGGAGCTGTTGAGCGAGTTGCACAAGGACGGTACGACCATTGTCATGGTTACCCACTCGCAGCGTGATGCCGGTTTTGCCGACCGCATTGTGAACCTGTTCGATGGCCAAATTGTGGCTGAAATTCAGGAGTAACCTGCCTCTGGGGCCGAACGAATTTGTGTGGTTTGTATTTTGTGAACATGAAATCATGAACCGGAGATGTGCTTCTCGTTGAAACAGACAGCCCATCTCGTTTCAACGGGAAGCCGTGTCCGTCAGAGCCGGTTGTAACCGAAGGGGGAATAACAACAGACAGGCGTAAGGGTTAGGAGGCCTTGCACGTCGCTTTTCCGGGGGTGCGGGAGCACCCGGATGGTGGTTGACGGTTGAAAATAAAATGGAATGAAACAATGAACATACAATTAATTATTCTGAATATAAAGCAAGCGGTGCGCAACTTGCTTAAAAACGGCTGGCAGACCATTCTCTCTGTGTTCGGACTGGTGCTGGGACTGGTCTGTCTTTCGTATAGCCTGAACTGGCTTTGGAATGAACTTAACCACGATTCTTTCCGCCGTGGTTACCGAGATATTTATTTCGCTGAGGCGCGTGTGTACGAGGATTCATCGAAAATGTTGGCCGGGGGCGAAGCGCTTATGAACAGGGAGTCTCTTCCCATTCCGTTGTTTAATGAAATGAAAGCAAGGCTTCCCAAGGAAACAGATTGTGTATTAATCGTGTCGGCATGGGGTGTTAAGCTGACCGGCGAGACGGGAGAAGAATTAGAATATGACAACCTGATGGGCGTTGATTCCGCTTTTGCCGAAATATTCGATTTAAGGAATGTGTTAGGCGATGCCAAACAAGCACTCTCAAGGTCCGATCAGCTGGTACTGCCTCGCAGTAAGGCCATTGCCATGTTTGGCTCTGAGGAAAAAGCCATGGGGCAGACCATTCGTATAACAGGCTTTTCAGGAGGTGCGAGCGACCGCACTTATGTGGTTGCGGCTGTAATTGAGGATTGCCAGAAACTGTCTAACTTTCCGACAGACTTGCTAGTGGGCAATTTTAATCTGGTAGAGGAGACCGACCTTACCAACTGGCGCAATTACAGGTACAAGGTTGTTGTACGTACCAAAGATCCGGCAGAGGTGGAACAGGCCTGGTCGCCTATCTGGAATGAAGCGATGGAGCCTTTCCTAAGGGCTGGATTGCGGCCGTTGCGCACAGTCCATCTGGGTTACTGTTCCACACCTTCCAAGCTCTGGAAACAGCTTGTTTATCCGGCAGCTTTTACGGGAGTCAGTATATTGCTGTTGCTGAGTGCTTTTTTCAATTACATAGCCATTTTAACCAGCATCTTCTTGGGACGTGTACGCGAATACTCGTTGCGTATCAGCATGGGCGGAACGCTTCGTAAGAACATTTCCTGGTTGGTTACCGAAGTTGGTATCACGTTGGTGTTTGTACTGTTTCTCTCGTGTCTGGTTCTTGAATGGATGAACTTCTTGGCTGATATTCCGATGGCCTCAATCGGGGTATTTACCCGGTTGGGCTATTGCGTGATTGGCTTTGTGGCACTTATGTTGTTGGGTTTGTGTTACCCGCTCTATAAGTTGCATCGTGTCTATAAAGCGCAATATGGAGGCCGTCCCGCCTCCCGGCATATAACCAATTTGCTCCTGTTATTGCAGTTGGCGGTTTGCTTCTTACTGGTGTTTGTGCTGTTTGGAACGTATCGTCAGATGCATATGCTGTTTACGGCTGATCTGGGTTTCAGCACGGAAAACATCTTGCATGTCAATACCACTAACAGAGGGTTGGATAATGGTATATATGGCAAGAGTTTTTACGACATAGAAGAGCGCTTGAACAGTGGTTCGTCTCCGGCCATTGTGGAGGCTTTGGCCATGCAGTCCGATTTGTTTGAATCGGGTGGTATGAACAGCACCCAAGGAAAGCAGTTAGGCATAGAAGAGCCTTATGGTGACAATCGAGTCCGCACGTTGACTTTGCCTTACAGGACGAAAGACTTTTTCCAGCTGAAAATAGTGGAAGGTGAGTGGTTCAAGCAACCGGTAGATGTTATCAACGAACAGCCGGTTCTGTTGAACCCGGAAGCGATAGAGGTGTTCCAACTGCAAGATTATGCTACGCGTAACCAACTGGTGGGCTATTCCAATAACGAGTGGAGTGAGAAGGTTGTACCGCTTCGTTTCTGCGGTGTGGTTTCTTTCCGCACACGGAATTTGCATCGGCAGCAGGAACCGTTGTTTATTTACTGCTCGCCCGACGGACGTACCAATCATGGCGGACAGTGGGGGCATAATGTGATTTACGTGAAACACCAACCGGGGAAGGAGGCCGAGGCACGACAGGAAATAGTCAAGGTGTTGAAAGAATTCGATGTACCCGAGGAGGGTATTGACGTGACCAGGCTGGGCAACCGTGTATTGGAATTCTATAAGGAAGAACAGAACTATCTGAATGTCTTTACGGTAATTGTAGCAGGCAGTGTACTGATTACACTGTTTGGCGTGCTTTCCATGATTCTGTACGTATTGCGTCTGCAACGCCGCAGCATAGCCATCCGTCGTGTTTTCGGGGCAACTTTTGGCGATATTTGTCGGAAGTACTTGCGTGGTTATGTGACCTATACCGTATTGGGGGCTATCCTTGCTTATCCCGTAGGGGTGATGGTGATGAACTGGTGGCTGGAGGGTTACGATGTCCGCATCTCCGTGGGTTGGCTGCAGGGGTTGGTTACTTTGGCTTTGATGCTACTCTTGGTTGTCTCGGTGGTGATCGTTCAAATATACCGGGTGACGCGTGAGAATCCGGCCAGTGTGGTAAAGAGTGAATGATGTATAGGATATGTCGTTGATGCATTGGTTTGCGGTATGGAAGCTGCGGGCAACGGTGGGCCTGTGAGACCCGGCTGGGCTTCTCGTTGAAACAAACAGCCCATCTCGTTGCGACGAGATGCCCAGTCCGTTATTACGGAGTGTACGTGTGTCTGTCAGAATACCTCGTTGAGGGAGTAACCAAATGCTAATACTTATGGTCTTGCTCGTACTGATGAAGTGGGGAGCAGGCAATTGAAATGATGAAATAAATAATAAAGTGAAACAATGAATATGCAATTAATTAGACTGAATATTAAGCAGGCGATACGTAACTTGCTTAAAAACGGCTGGCAGACCATCCTTTCTGTATTCGGACTGGTGCTGGGATTGGTTTGCCTTTCATATAGCCTGAACTGGATTTGGAACGAACTTCATCATGACTCTTTCCGCCGTGGTTACGAGGACGTTTATTGTGTCCAGGCCCGAATGTATGATGATTCGTTGAAGATGGTATCCGGTGGTGAAGCCACCAGCTATTTTTCAGGTGTTTCTATACCGGTGTTTGAGGAAGCAAAAAAACGTATTCCCGAGGGGACGGATTGTTCGTTGATAGTGAGCGCATGGAACACCAAGTTAACCGGGGAAACCGGAGAAGAGTTGGAATACAAGGAAATAGCTGGTGTTGATTCGGTTTTTGCTGACATACTCGACATCAGGAGTGTGTTGGGCGATGCCAAACGTGCACTTTCTATGCCCGATCAACTGGTGATGACACGTAGCAGGGCCATTGCATTGTTTGGCTCGGAAGAGAAAGCCATGGGACAACGTCTCCATTTGGAGGGGCGTTATGTGTTTGCGGGTAACCGCACCTATGTCGTCTCGGCCGTGATTGAAGATAACC
>CABSGW010000205.1 GCA_902477365.1 uncultured Prevotellaceae bacterium | reverse complement strand
ACAGCGTTCACGTTTTAACCGTACAGGAGAACGTCCGGTATGGAATGAAGATCGATCTAATGCAAACAATCAGGATCGTCCACACGCTCATCGTCCACGTATTCAGCGTGAAGGCGGTTATGGCAATGGAGAAGGACGTTCGTCCTATGGTTCCTATAATAACCGGTATGGGAATCGTCCGTCCTATGGATCGGATTCCTCTCGTTCCAATAATAGATATAATCGCGAACCACAAGGAGGCTTTGGAGCTAATACCGCTTCAAGTACAGGAAGACCGTATCGTCCGGGTTTCCGCCGCGAAGAAGGAGGGCCGGGAGATTATAATGCAAACGGAAACAGAGGGCGTTATGAAAACAATCGTCCTTATTCACCGCGTCCTCGTACTGGTAATTACGATCCTAATGCAAAATATAGCGCTAAAAAACGTTTGGAGTATAAAGAAGAGCACTTGGACCCCAATGCTCCGCTTCGTTTGAACAAATACTTGGCGAATGCGGGTGTTTGTTCGCGTCGTGACGCCGATAAGTATATTGAGGCTGGTGTTGTAACCGTGAATGGTGTGGTTGTTACGGAGTTGGGTACAAAAGTATTGCGCACCGATGAAGTGAGGTTCCATGACGAACCGGTTTCTTTGGAGAAAAAAGTATATGTGTTGCTGAATAAACCGAAGGATTATGTGACAACCAGCGAGGATCCGCAAAATCGTAAAACGGTGATGGATTTGGTACGCAATGCCTGTCCGGAACGTATTTATCCGGTAGGACGGTTGGATCGTAACACGACAGGTGTATTGTTACTGACTAATGACGGAGATTTGGCTTCAAAGTTGACGCATCCCAAGTTCCTGAAGAAAAAAATATATCATGTATATACTGATAAAAACGTAACAGCGCATGATATACAACAAATTGCAGAAGGTATCACCTTGGAAGATGGAGATATCAGAGCAGATGCGATTGAATATGCCAGCCCTGTGGATAAGAAACAGATAGGTATAGAAATTCATAGCGGAAAGAACCGTATTGTGCGTCGTATCTTTGAAAGTTTAGGTTATCGGGTTACAAAACTTGACCGGGTGTATTTTGCCGGACTGACAAAGAAGAATTTGCGACGGGGAGATTGGCGCTATTTAACAGAGAAAGAAGTAGCCATGTTGCGCATGGGTGCATTTGAATAAGAATATAATAGATACGAAAATGGAAACAATTCGTAGAACAAAAGTCATAGACCTGCTGAAGCGTGAAGACTATGGCGCAAAAGTCAATGTGAAGGGCTGGGTACGTACCCGTAGGGGTAGTAAATCCGTGAATTTTATAGCCATCAATGATGGTTCGACTATACGCAACGTACAGGTTGTGGCAGATGTGGAATCTTTTGACGAAGCAATGCTGAAACAAATCACAACTGGTGCGTGTTTAAGCGTTACGGGCGATTTGGTACAGAGTGTAGGTAGTGGTCAGGCTGTGGAAATACAGGCTACTGAAATAGAAGTGCTTGGAGCTTGTGGCGCTGATTTCCCAATGCAGAAAAAAGGCCAGACAATGGAATATATGCGTCAACATGCGCACATGCGTTTGCGTACAAATACGTTTGGTGCTGTATTTCGTATCCGGCATAATATGGCCATTGCAATACATAAGTATTTCCATGACCACGGTTTCTTTTATTTCCACACACCTATTATAACAGGTAGCGATTGTGAAGGAGCCGGACAGATGTTCCAGGTTACTACAAAAAACTTGTACGATTTGAAGAAGGACGACGAAGGACGCATTGATTACAGCGACGATTTCTTTGGAAAAACAACTTCGTTGACCGTTTCAGGACAATTGGAAGGTGAATTGGGAGCTACAGCTTTGGGTGCAATTTATACGTTTGGCCCGACGTTCCGTGCCGAGAATTCAAATACGCCTCGCCATTTGGCTGAATTCTGGATGATAGAGCCCGAGGTTGCTTTTAATGATATTGTAGACAACATGGATCTGGCTGAAGATTTCATCAAATATTGTGTTCAGTGGGCTTTGGATAACTGTCAGGACGATTTGGAATTCTTGAATAAGATGATTGACAAAACGTTGTTGGAGCGTTTGCAGTTTGTTGTAAAGAATAACTTTGTTCGTCTTACTTATACAGAGGGTATTCATATCTTGGAAGAAGCCGTTAAGAATGGACATCATTTTGAGTTCCCTGTGTATTGGGGTGTGGACTTGGCTAGCGAGCATGAACGTTTTTTGGTGGAAGAGCATTTTAAACGTCCGGTTATCTTGACGGACTATCCTAAGGAGATTAAGGCCTTCTACATGAAGCAAAATGAAGATGGAAAAACCGTGCGTGCAATGGATGTTCTGTTCCCGCAGATTGGTGAAATAATCGGTGGATCAGAGCGTGAGGCCGATTATGACAAATTGCAGACACGTATCAAGGAGATGGATATTCCGATGAAAGATATGTGGTGGTATTTGGATACGCGCAGATTTGGAACTTGTCCGCATTCCGGGTTCGGATTAGGCTTTGAGCGCTTGATCTTATTTGTGACAGGTATGCAGAATATTCGCGATGTAATCCCATTCCCACGTACACCGAAAAGTGCGGAATTCTAAAAATAAACAATAACTGATTGGTAAGGGTGCAGAAAATGGTTTTTATCTTTTCTGCACCCTTGTTGATTTATTCAGTATTCCGTAATTCAAGAGTGATTTTATTGTCGCTTTTCTATTGTTACATGCCGGAAAATTTGTATCTTTGCACGCCGATTATTATGAAGTAAGGGTAAAACCTTGCAAAACTGCGTGTTAATAGTTAGTCTTTGGCCAGGCTTACGGTTAGTGAATCGCAGGAACAAATTTAGTAGTTAAACAATTAAAAAGAAAAAGAGTGGATACTTTAAGTTACAAGACCATTTCTGTAAACAAAGAGACTGCAACTAAAGAGTGGGTCGTAGTAGATGCTACCGATCAGATTGTTGGTCGCCTTTGTACGAAAGTTGCAAAATTGTTGCGGGGTAAGTACAAACCTAATTTTACTCCTCATGCTGATTGCGGTGATAATGTGATTATCATTAACGCAGACAAAGTGAAGTTGACCGGTAAAAAATGGACCGATCGTATTTATTATACCTACACAGGTTATCCTGGTGGTCAGCGCGAACATACTCCTTCTAGTATTATGGCAAAGCCTAATGGTACAGAGAAATATCTGAAGAGAGTTGTAAAAGGTATGCTTCCCAAAAACCGTTTGGGTGCAAAACAATTGGGTAATTTGTATGTATATGCAGGTGGAGCACACAAACAGGAAGCTCAAAGTCCCAAAGCAATTGATATTAACCAGTATAAATAAGCAGTGATGGAAATAGTAAATGCATTAGGCAGACGTAAAAGTGCTATTGCACGCGTTTTCGTTAGCGAGGGAACCGGAAAAATTACGATTAACAAAAGAGACCTTGCAGAATATTTTCCTTCTACCATTCTGCAATTTGTGGTAAAACAGCCATTAATGACGGTTGGAGTTGCCGAGAAATACGATATTAAAGTAAATCTTACTGGTGGTGGTTTTACAGGACAGTCTCAAGCTTTGCGTTTGGCAATAGCTCGTGCATTGGTTAAAATCAACGCTGATGATAAAAAGGCTTTACGCGCAGAAGGCTTTATGACACGTGATCCTCGTGAGGTCGAGCGTAAAAAACCGGGTCGTCCAAAAGCACGTCGTAGATTCCAGTTCAGTAAACGTTAATATTCGGCCGTTTACCGGGCTGTATAAGTTACGTTTAGTATCTAAACTTTCAGGATTCGGGAGAAACGACTACCTGGAAGTTGGTTGAAAAACAAAAAAAGAAAGTAAACGATTAAAACTAAAAAAAATGTCAAGAACAAATTTTGATACCTTATTAGAGGCTGGTTGCCATTTTGGTCACCTCAAGAGAAAATGGAATCCGGCAATGGCTCCCTATATCTTTATGGAGCGCAACGGTATTCATATTATT
>CABSGW010000204.1 GCA_902477365.1 uncultured Prevotellaceae bacterium | reverse complement strand
ACGAAAAAAACCCCATCCGAAGTAGCTGTTGCAGGATGTGGCAATGGCTGGTTGCAATGGCAGGGGAGCGGCGTGGGCATGGCATTTCATGGTGAAACGTCCGTACCGGAATCCTCCGGTACAAGGGAACATTGTGCCGGGAGTGATAACGCCTTCCTGTAGAAAAGTAAGTGCCTGTGTCGTTTTAAAGGTTGATCCGGGAGGATAGAGGCCTGAGATAGCCCGATTGAGCAAGGGTTTCCATGGGTCACGACTCAGAGTTTGGTGGTTTTTTCCACGATTTCGTCCCACCATGATACGAGGGTCGTATCCGGGAGAGGATACCATGCATAGAATGTCTCCTGTTTTAGGTTCGATGGCTACGATGCTGCCTATCTTCCCCTCCATGAGACGTTCGCCCAACTGCTGAAGTTTTATGTCAAGTCCCAATTTCAGGTTCTTTCCCGGTATGGGCTGGCGGTCGAAGTCGCCGTTCATATAACGTCCTTGTATGCGGCCATAGACATCGCGAAGCAATATCTCCATGCCTTTTTCTCCACGCAATTCTTTTTCATAGGCGCTTTCTACCCCCAATTTTCCGATGAAATCACCGCTTTGATAATAATTGTCCCTTTCCAGATCGGCCGGTGAAACTTCGCCTACATCGCCCAGGATATGCGCTGCACCTCCAAAAGCATAATGGCGTATGGAGCGGCGTTCGATGTAAAAACCTTTGAATTTGAAGAGCTTTTCCTGGAAATGTGAAAACTCTTCGGCAGGTATTTGGCTCATGAACAATTGTTGGGTGTATCGGGAATAACCGGGATTGAGCCGACGGTTTTTGATCTCGTCCATCCGCTTCGTATAAAACTCTTTAGTGATGCCCAGTGTCTGACAAAAGTCGAGGGTGTCAATGCCGTGTTGTTCGGTCATGATTACCATGATATTGTAAGCGGGTTCATTATAAACCAGCAGATTTCCGTTGCGGTCTGTTATGAGTCCGCGTGAGGGGAATTGAATCTTTTTCAGAAAGGCGTTGGAGTCGGCGTTCTTTTTATAGTCATCGCTCATGATTTGGAGGGTGAACAACCTGATCAGATACACGATGATAATGGCGATGGCCACACCCCCAATGACGAACTTCCTTTTTTCGAGATTGTAGTCTGTCATATCTTGGATTTCAGTCTGCTATTGCGGATGCCTTCAAATGCAATGAGGATGAGGATGGTCAGTAGTGTGCTTCCTCCTATGCTATAAAGCAGTATTGTTTCGTTGAAAAAAGAAAAGGATTCCAGCAGGAAAAACATTGTGACGTAAAGTAATACACCACAGGCTAAATAGCGTATAAATGCTCCCCATCCCATTGTGCCGGCAGCAGGATGCCACTTGAGTTCTTCAGTGGCGTCTCGAGGAACAAAGACTTTAAGGAGTATAGGCTGTATCATTGCCATAAGAGTGAGCGTTGATGAGGCTACTCCCGGGGTGTTGGAAAAGGTATCTATGCAAAAGCCCAATAGAAAGCCCCAAAGCAAAAGGCTCCAACGCGAAGTGCCGAGCGGAAAGAGTAATATAAGGTATATATATACCAACGGTGTAGCATATCCCAGAATGTGTATATGGTTGAAAACAAGTACTTGCAGAAACAAGAGGAGTAAAAACCAAATGATTCGATTGAAGAATTCTACCATATGGAGACTTATTTGGAGTTAGTGGTGATTTCGTTAGCTTGCTGTTTCAGGCTGTGTACTTCGGCTTTGTGAGGGTTAACTACCACACAAACATCGCGAAGGCTGGCAAAGCCTGTTCCTAATTGAACGCGCAGGCGATAGGATAATCCGTCACGAGAGTCATTGATGGCCGTAATGCGGCCTACAAACAACCCGGGTGGAAAGACTTCAGAGAAGCCACTGGTTTCAACCGTTTCACCTATTTTGAGTTTGGCGTAGCGAGGAACATCGGTCATGACGGCGTATAAAGGATTGTTGCCTTCCCATTTCAGATAGCCGAAGAACCGCTTGTTCCGGACTCTGCAGCTGATGTTTGATTTGCTGTGTAACAATGGAATGATCAGTGAATGATGCGGCCCCGTAAGGTATACGATTCCTACGATTCCTCCGCCACCTACAACACCCATTTCGGGCTGTACGCCGTCTTCTTCTCCTTTATCAATGACAATGTAGTTATTCGTCTTGTGAATGGAGTTTGAGAGTACAGTTGCGTTGATCAATTTGTAATTCTCTAAAGCCTTCAGTTGTTTCTCGCTCAGGTGTAAAGAATCAGCTCCGCTATGATAGAGTTGTTCGCGCAAGATATCGTTTTCCCGCTGCAATTGAATGTTCTGGGTTGTGAGTTCCCTGTTTATGCTTCGTAGGTTGAGATATGAGATCAACTCCGTGTAGCTTTTTTCAAGTTGAATGGTAAAGGCATTGGCCGATGTGAACCACACACTTCCCTGATAGCTGTTGAAGCGGAACAGCAATACAACGCTAATGGCCTCAAGTATGAGGAACAGAAACCAATAACTATATTTTCGAATGAAGTCGAGTAGATTGCGCATGCCTTACCTATACACATTCATTCCGAACAGCCTTTATTTAGTGACACAATGGATTGTTTGGTTGTGCTACGTTGGCTGTTCGGAATGAACGATTGATTATTTCGGATAGAATATTATCTCATCAAGAATGAGAAACGGTCTACGTTTTTCAATGCCACACCTGTACCTTTTGCCACACAGTGAAGGGGATCTTCTGCAACGTGGAACGGAATGTTTATTTTGTCGGTAAGCCGTTTGTCCAGTCCACGCAACAAAGCGCCACCCCCCGTCAGGTAAATGCCGTTGTGTACGATATCCGCATAAAGTTCCGGCGGGGTTTTTTCCAACGCATTCAGTACGGCTGTCTCAATCTTTGCAATTGACTTTTCCAGACAATGGGCTATTTCCTGATAACAAACAGGAACCTCCATCGGGAGTGCCGTGATACGGTTCGGGCCGTGTACCACATAATCCTCGGGTGTGTTGTCACCTAAGTCTGTCAAAGCCGCTCCGACGTGTATCTTAATACGTTCTGCCATACGTTCGCTCACCTTTACATTGTGCTGTCGGCTCATGTATTCCTGAATATCGGCAGTGAGGTCGTCTCCGGCCATTTTGATGGAGTTGTTTGAAACAATACCGCCCAATGATATTACGGCAATTTCGGTTGTACCGCCGCCTATATCCACAATCATATTGCCCTCGGGTGCTTCAACGTCCAGTCCGATACCGATTGCCGCAGCCATCGGTTCAAAGAGCAGGTAAACGTCTCGTCCCTGTGCATGTTCGGCCGAGTCGCGCACAGCACGAAGCTCCACTTCGGTAGATCCGGAAGGTACACCGATAACCATCTGGATAGACGGGGAAAAAAGCCGGTTACCCGTGTGAACCATTTTGATGAGGCCGCGCATCATCTGCTCACAAGCGTTGAAGTCGGCTATTACACCATCACGTAACGGACGTACCACACGAATTTGATCGTTGGTCTTTTCGTACATCAGTTTGGCACGTTCTCCTACGGCTATCATCTTGTTGGTGTTGCGGTCCAATGCAACAACGGATGGTTCGTCCACTACAATTTTACCGTCATTGATAATGATGGTATTCGCCGTGCCGAGATCCATGGCCAGTTCTTGGGTAAATGAAAATAGTCCCATGTTTATTTTACGCGATGTTGGTTACGAGTATTTACTTCTGTTCAAAATAGGTATGTATGGCTGTGTCGTAATGACTGCTGACCCCGAATGCACGTGTTGCAAACCAACGGCGATCTTCGATGTCGAGTGCCGCTCCTTTTTCATTCAACAAATCCAACAACGGTTTGTATTCAGCTTTGCTAGGTACAATCACCACATCTTTGAAGTTCTTGGCTCCGGCGCGGATCAATGAGATTCCGCCTATGTCTATTTTTTCAATAATGTCGGCTTCGCTCGCACCGCTGGCCACTCTGGGAAAGAGTATAGCGCAACAGATCTCTTACT
>CABSGW010000203.1 GCA_902477365.1 uncultured Prevotellaceae bacterium | reverse complement strand
CCCCCTGCCACATCCCGTACTTAACAATACTCAACTTGACATCCTTTGCAATATTCGTTATAAGGGGTTTCATACAGTCAAATTGCCTATAGTGTTTGATATTACCAAAGGTAAAGAGGGACTGCAAGAAGCGTTGGCAAACATTTGTAGGCGGGCAGAACAGTCGGTAGATGATGGTGTAAACTACATTATCCTCTCCGATAGAATGGTAGATGCTACTCATGCTGCCATTCCATCATTACTTGCAGTCAGTGCGGTACACCATTATCTTATATCTGCCCAAAAAAGAGTGCAAACGGCATTAATCGTGGAGAGTGGAGAGATTCGCGAAGTGATGCATGCCGCCTTGCTACTGGGCTATGGAGCCAGTGCTATCAATCCTTATATGGCCTTTGCCGTACTTGATGATTTGGTCAGTCATGGAAAGATACAGATGAACTATGAAACATCTGAACAATATTATATCAAGGCTGTATGCAAGGGGCTCTTGAAGATTATGAGCAAGATGGGCATCTCAACCATACGTTCTTATCGTGGTGCCAAATTGTTCGATGCCATTGGTATCAGTGAAGAATTGTTACAAGCTTATTTTGGAACTTCCTCGTCCACTATTGGAGGTATTGGTTTAGATAAAGTGGCGCGCGATGCCATCAGCAGGCATGATGCCGGATTTTCGATGCAAGATATGGACAAACCGTTGCCAAATATGGGAAATCTTGCTTATCGAAAAGATGGTGAACGACATGCTTGGAATCCTTCAACCATTCGTGTGCTTCAAGATGCCACACGAACGGGAAGCTATGAGAAATTCAAAGAATTTACAGCTTCGGTGGACAACAAACCAGCTCCTATATTTCTGCGTGACTTTTTTGTTTTCAAAAAGAATTCGATAGATATCAACCAGGTGGAACCGATAGAAAGTATCGTGAAACGTTTTGTAGAGGGTGCCATGTCATTTGGTGCCATCAGCAAAGAGGCACATGAGGTACTGGCAATCGCTATGAACAAACTCGGCACACGAAGCAACACGGGCGAAGGTGGTGAAGATTCCGAACGCATTACAGCTACTTATGATGGTGTGAGTCTCTGTAGCAAAATAAAACAAGTTGCTTCCGGGCGTTTTGGTGTTACGGCAGAGTATCTGGTAAATGCAGAAGAAATACAGATTAAAGTGGCACAAGGTGCAAAACCCGGTGAAGGTGGACAACTGCCTGGCTTCAAGGTGGATGAAGTCATTGCCCGTACCCGTCATTCCATTCCCGGCATATCACTCATCTCTCCTCCTCCCCACCACGATATCTATTCCATAGAGGACTTGGCACAGCTTGTCTTTGACTTGAAGAACGTGAACCCTACTGCCAAAATCAGTGTAAAATTGGTGGCAGAGAGTGGTGTGGGTACTATTGCAGCTGGTGTAACAAAGGCGAAAGCCGATTTAATTGTGATTAGTGGCGCAGAAGGCGGAACGGGTGCTTCTCCGCAGAGTAGCGTACGGTATGCAGGCATATCTCCCGAGATAGGATTGAGTGAAACACAACAAACGTTGATGCTCAATGGACTTCGCGGACGGGTAAAGATACAGGTAGACGGACAACTGAAAACAGGTCGTGACATCATCAGCATGGCATTGCTGGGTGCCGATGAGTTCGGTTTTGGTACAGCTTTACTGATTGTTTTAGGCTGTGTGATGGACCATAAATGTCATACCAACACCTGTCCGGTAGGTATCTGTACTCAAAAAGAAACGCTTCGTGCGAAATTTCGTGGTCATTATGAATATGTAGTCAATTACTTCCGGTTTCTTGCAGAGGAGGTGAGGGAGTATTTAGCAGAGATGGGATTCAAGAGTATGGATGAGATAATTGGTCGTACAGACCTTATTGAACTAAAGCCTAACCCACTCAGTCTCTCACGTCTGTTGCACAGAGTTGACAATAGTTCGTCGATTCATTTTACCGATGTACAACCTCAGTCCATGTGTTCAGCCCTTAATGTTGAAATCGTGAACTCAGCCGTACAAGCCATCAATGGTGGAAACAAAGTGTCATTGGAATATAGCATTTCCAATACAGACCGTTCGGTTGGAGCAATGCTTTCCGGTGTTGTGGCGAAGAAATACGGTGAGGCAGGGCTACCCGATCACACTATTAATATCCGCTTCAATGGGTCTGCCGGACAGAGTTTTGGTGCATTCCTTCCCAAAGGTGTAAGTTTCAGGTTGGAAGGAGAAGCCAATGACTATTTAGGTAAGGGATTAAGTGGTGGGCACATAGCTCTGATGCCGCCTCAACATTCCTATTTCGATGCGGCACAAAACACCATTGCCGGTAATACATTGCTTTATGGTGCGACATCGGGTCAGGTGTTTATCAACGGTATGGTAGGCGAACGTTTTGCCGTGCGTAATTCGGGTGCCATAGCTGTGGTAGAGGGTGTTGGCGACCACTGTTGTGAATACATGACCGGTGGTTGTGTGGTTGTACTTGGCATGACGGGACGTAACTTTGCTGCAGGTATGAGTGGTGGTGTGGCATATATATGGGACAAAGAACATGACTTTGATTACTATTGTAACATGGAGTTAGTTGAACTTTCGCTCATTGAGGATGCTGCATGCCAAAAGGAACTTCATAAGCTCATTCACCAGCATTACCTCTATACAGGCTCAAAGTTGGCTCGCATCATGCTCGATGATTTTGATGATTATGTGAAACAGTTCATCCAAGTAATGCCAACAGAATACAAGAGTGTTATACAAAAGAATAGAACATGTTAGATATTTTTAGTATGGGTAGGTGTTTATACCTCCTGTCCTTGATAAAATTTTAAGTTATGTGTGGAATCGTAGCTATATTCAAGATTCAGCAGAATGTTACTGAATTTAGGAAAAAAGCCCTACGTATGGGCAAAACTATTCGACATCGTGGTCCCGACTGGAGTGGTATATACCAAGGGAAGTCGGTTATTATGGTTCACGAAAGACTAAGTATCGTTGACCCGCAAAGTGGTGGGCAACCCTTGTATAGCAACAATAGGAAACAGGTGTTGGCTGTCAATGGTGAGATTTATAACCATAAGGACATCCGTCAACAATATAAGGGTAAGTATTTGTTCAATACAGGTAGTGACTGCGAGGTTATCTTGCCACTGTATCAAGACAAGGGAATCAATTTTCTTGAGGACCTCAGCGGTATCTTTGCATTTGCACTTTATGATGAAGAGACTGATCAGTTTCTCATTGCTCGTGACCCTGTCGGAGTCATACCTTTATATATAGGTTATGATTCTGATGGTACCGTCTATGTAGCATCAGAGTTGAAGGCTCTTGAAGGTGAATGTGAGCGTTATGAACCTTTCTTGCCAGGCCATTATTACTGGAGTGGTAATCCGGGCATGAAGCGTTGGTACCGTCGCGATTGGATGGAATATGATGCGGTAAAAGATAATGAGGCTTCATCTGAAGATATTCGTCAGGCTCTGCGTTTGGCAGTAAAGAGGCAATTAATGAGTGATGTGCCATACGGAGTGTTGCTTTCTGGAGGACTCGATTCAAGTGTAATCAGTGCCATTGCCGAACGATACTCGGAAAAGCGTGTTGAAGATGATGGACAGACACGCGCGTGGTGGCCAAGCCTTCATTCATTTGCCGTGGGACTGAAAGGAGCACCGGACTTGGAAAAAGCCCGCAAAGTTGCAGAACATATAGGAACAGTTCATCACGAGATAAACTATACCATACAAGAAGGGTTGGATGCCATTCGCGATGTGATTTATTATATCGAAACTTATGATATAACAACCGTTCGTGCTTCTACTCCCATGTACCTTTTGGCACGTGTGATTAAGAGTATGGGTATCAAGATGGTACTTTCAGGTGAAGGGGCAGACGAAGTTTTCGGCGGTTATCTCTATTTCCATAAAGCCCCTGATGCAAAGGCTTTCCATGAAGAAACCGTCAGAAAGCTTTCCAAACTTCATCTATATGACTGCCTTCGCGCCAATAAGTCGCTTTCGGCATGGGGCGTGGAAGGACGTGTACCCTTCCTTGACA
>CABSGW010000202.1 GCA_902477365.1 uncultured Prevotellaceae bacterium | reverse complement strand
CCTACCTGGCAAGGAGCCAGATGTTCCAAAACCTCTTCCCACTGAGCCACCTCTTCCTGGTCAACCCCAAGTACCCGGGCAGCCTCGACAGCACAAATCAATATCTCGCGGGCTACGGCATGGGTGAACGTAGTTCCCTGGTCGATAGGTCCATGTTCGGGCGACGTACTAGGAGCAGCCGTATACGTTCCATCCGGCTTCTTCCACAAGAAGTCTTGCGTGAATTGTGCACACTCCTTAATTATGGGGTAAGCGGTCTTGCGCAGGAACTTCACATCACGCGTATAGTCATAATAATCCCACAAATGGGTAGCCAGCCAGGAACTGGCCATCGGGTTGTAATTCCAACTCATGTCTTGTCCCGCAAGCGGGGCAGTGAACCCAAAGATATTGGCCGAGATATTCGCCGCCCAACCACGAGCTCCGAAATAAGCTTTTGCCGTAACACGGCCTGGCTTTTGCAACAAACGGATAAAATCGGTCAGCGGTTCGGCACATTCGGTCAGGTTGGTCGATAGCGACGGCCAATAGTTCATTTGCAGATTAATATTGTTGTGATAGTCCACACGCCACGGACCATCCACATTGTTGTGCCAAACGCCCTGCAAGTTAGCCGGCAAATTGCCCGGACGCGACGACGCGATGAGCAAATAACGGCCAAACTGATAATAAAGCGTTTCCAGTGCAGGATCGGCCGCTCCCTTACGATAAGCTTCCAGACGACGGTAGGTAGGCTGGTCCGATCCGCCTCCGGCCAACTCGAAACGCACCCTATTATATAACGCCGCATAGTCATCGTAATGAGCCCGCTGCAGTTTGTCATAACCTTTATTCAGAGCTTTTTTCATCCAACGCGACGTCGTTTGTACGGGATCGGTGCCTACATACGCCTTAGGATCATTGAAATCGGGATCATAGTTGGGTTTATAATCGGTATCGGCCGTCATCAGGAACAGCACCTCGTCAGCGCCTGTAACGGACAGTCTGCCATTGGCATTGCTCACGCTCCCCCCCTTGGCAACAGCGTGTAGACGTACCACATACTGCATCCCATTATTATCGAGCCGTCCCACATAGCACAGCCCGTCAGTTCCATCGGGTTGCACCGCCCCCTCGCCCACCGGACTGGGAGCATAGCTTAACTGCAAATTCTGTTGACCTGGACGGTTCGCACTGAAACGCACGGCCATCACATTGTCCGGATAAGAGATGAAAGCACGGCGCTCATAACATGTACCTTCAGACAGGAAAGACACCGTAACATGAGCCGAATCCAGCGAAAGCGCCCGACGATAGCCGCTCACACCCTCGGGCTTAAGCCCTGTTTCGATACACAGTTCGCCCATCGTTGTAAAGCTGCCGAAACGGAACGGATCTTCTCCCGTAACCTCATAAGAAGCCTCACTGTTGAAATTGCGGGCCGTCAGCTGTGCCGCTTTCTGATCGTTTCCATCCAAAAAAGCCTGACGGATATCTTTCAGCAAATGGGCCGATTCCTTGTTCACATTCCAATAGTAGGCAGGTCCTTTAGCCGTATTCGGTCCGCCGCGCCACAACGTTTTTTCGTTTAACGTAATGCGCTCCACCGCAATCGAGCCCATGACATTGGCACCCAAACTACCATTTCCTATGGGTAACGACTTTGCCTCCCACTCCGGATCGGTATTTACGTTAAACCCTCCGGCATTAATAGGTTTCTTGCCGTTGGTCCAACGCTCCGGATGGCCTCCATACCAGGTAGCACGTCCTTTCAAACTGGTCGGTTGGTCAAACCATACCACATTTTCACTACTACCCTGTGCACTGAGCGTAGCGGCAAACAGTACTCCCAGCGCACTACCTATGTACTTTGCTTTTTTCATATACTTGACGGTTATTAAATTAAAATCATGCGATATGTATCACTGCCACACGCTGCCCCACCGCAACGACGCACCGTGTTGTACGACAAAGATAAAAATAAAAAACGAAAACAAAAACAGCTAAAAGCCTAAAGGGAAGAATAAAGGGGTTACAAGACGCCTATCAATCGGTAGAACCAACTTGTACACGCAGTAAAAACGCAGGTAGTATCCCTCGTATCCACCCTGTTCTGCGCATACCCACATTCGTATCTCAGTCCTTATATAGCATCAAAGAACAACGAAATGCCCAGTTTGTTAAAACGGACTGGGCATTTCGTTGAAACGAGCTGGGCATCTCGTTTTAAAAAGCCATCGAAGCGTAATCCCGACGTAGAGGAATAGCTTCATCCCTGCAACAGGAAATGATGCAGCTCTTTTGCTTTGAGGCCTTAAGACCCCCCATAGAGAATGGGAAAACAACTGGTATTTGTTTCCTATTCTGCGCAGAACCACCATCCGGAAACAAGGAAAAAAGTATTGATCCGCAACAAAAAAATGAAAACTTACAACATGCAACCACCTAGAAATGAAGATTTTTTAGTAACTTAGCAAGCAGTTCGAAAAAAGAATTGCTCTCTCCTTTTTCCGATCCACGCAACTTATAACACATAGCTTATGAAGCAAAAGGAAAAAACACGTACCCCACAAGAAATAAAAAAACGGTTCGAAACCAACCTGCCCCAACTTGTTTCGTTAGCACAAGCCTGCCCCGATGCAGAAACATTCAAACACGACTTACACAACAGCCTGACAACCGATCATACAACGAACAGACCGGCGGCCGAAAACATCCTCCGGATGATAGCCCACGACGGCACAACGGTATTCGAACTGTCGACCGGACAAGACATCAAACTGGAAACCATTTCACTGCTTTGGCTATTCCTGACCAACCGCCCTGTACCGTCCGACACGACCATTGACTTATGGGTGGACTTGTACCACCAGTTCATGCGGTTGCATACCGCTGCGCACAAGCTACCCGACACAACACAAATTCAACTATGGATGAGGCGTTGGGCCAGCGGACTGAACGAAGATGTGCGCGCCATACGTCGACAGAACAAAGAATGGATTATCGAACAACTCATCAAACGGATTGAAAACAAACATGCCACCTCTAACCGTTACCGTTTTCCCGACAACGCGGACGAGCAATGCAAGTGGGAACTGGTTAACCAATGGTGGAATGAGCCGCGTTTCCACCTGGCCTTTGCCATCAAAACTCCCTCTGAACTGAACAAAATGCTGCATTATTCGCTATCCGAACAAACCATGCAGCTCTACGCCCAAGCGCAAAAGAAAGGTATGCCGTTCTTTATAACACCCTATTATCTATCGCTTCTGAACCCTACCGGTAAGGGATATGATGATGCGGCGATAAGAAGCTATATCCTGTACTCATCGAATCTGGTAAAAGCCTATGGGCACATCCGCGCTTGGGAAAAGGAGGATTTGGTGGAAGCAGGAAAGCCCAACGCCGCCGGATGGCTCGTACCCGACGGACACAACATACACCGCCGTTATCCGGAAGTAGCCATCCTGATACCAGACTCCATGGGACGAGCCTGTGGCGGCCTATGTGCATCCTGCCAGCGGATGTATGAGTTCCAGAGCGAACGACTAAACTTTAATTTTGAAAAACTGCAACCCAAAGAGAGTTGGCCCAAACGGCTCCGAAAGTTGATGGACTATTTTGAAAACGACACGCAGCTGCGCGACATCCTTATCACCGGAGGAGACGCCCTGATGAGCCAGAACAGTACGCTACGAAACCTGCTGGATGCGGTTTACAGAATGGCCATACGCAAACAAAATGCCAACAAGGGCCGTGCACAGGAAGAGCAATATGCCGAACTGCAACGTGTCAGACTGGGAACACGCCTTCCTGTTTATTTGCCGATGCGCATCAACGCGGAACTACAAAGCATCCTGTACGAATTTAAAGTCAAGGCATCGGCCATCGGCGTAAAACAGTTCTTCATACAAACACACTTCCAGTCTCCCCTGGAAATGACGCCCGAAGCACGGGAAGCCATTCGTAAGCTGACCGCAGCGGGATGGACAGTCACCAACCAGCTGGTTTACAATGTAGCCGCTTCGCGCCGCGGACATACGGCCAAACTACGGAAAATCCTAAACGAGCAGGGAGTCATCTGCTATTATACGTTCTCGGTAAAGGGCTTCGATGAAAACCGGACC
>CABSGW010000201.1 GCA_902477365.1 uncultured Prevotellaceae bacterium | reverse complement strand
CTATATCAATGGCGTTTATTCCTGTCTAGATGCCTTTGGCCAATCCTTTCAGTGCGGTATTTTTCTTCACTCCCTTACGGATAGTTACACCGTCCAGTGTGACAACATCAACCAGTTTATTGGCATCACTCACAGCCTCAACGATGTCGTTCAACACACCATCTCCCTTGATACCAACCGTAATGCTTCCATCAACAGGTTCTTGGTCCACAATCATGCTGGGGTTGATGTAACCAGACTGAGCACCGATAACCGTATTCTTCTTAGCTGCTATGATTTCCGTCTTATCGCCTGCAAAGTAACCGCATCCTTCCACTTTTATCGTATCGGTCTTCAACAGTCCGACAACACCGTTCAAGGTAGAAGCTTCCAGGCTAACGCCTTTTTCAACATCTATATTCAGATTTATAATGGCATTTCCGTCTTCATCCACCTCACTGTCCATATTGGGATGAGCGATAATAACCGGAGTTCCGGCAGCAACACCTTCAGCAGGAATATCCATCGGATTCAACGTAAGGCTTGTAATCATGCCTTCTTCGTTGCATGTTGTTGCCGCCAACGTATAAACCTGAACCGGATTGCCCATAAAGTCCTCAAACACACTGTTAGCTGCAATCGTATATGGGAACGTGTAAATATCCATTCCACCTGGTCTCACCTTCATCTGAGGAACGAAATTATCAAAATTAGTTGCCACAAAATTCCAAGAGGTAGGGCTGTTCTGGAATGCTTCCCATGTTACAATATTACCGCTACCGTCGGCATGTGTATAACGGAAGGTCTTCTCTTCTTCATTATAATTGGCATCTTCCAATGTCAACTGTTCACCAGCCACATAGGCAAAACGGAAAGCGACAGCCGTATCGGAAAGCAAATATTGCTGAGAAGTACCGCGGTTTGCTCCCATGTAGTATCCGCTACCCAGGTTTTGTACGGCAAAAGTATTATTTCCCATATCAATGAAACGCCACAAATAAGCAGGGTCAGACTCTCCAGTCACTTGGTCACCACCCCATTTAATGCCATCGCCCAGGCTCTTTCCACCGGCATAAACCAATTGTCCATACGGATCATTGTCCACACGGTCTTCGCCACTATACTGGTTTACCATAAAATACCAAGTATCCATTTTGGGCATATTCACATCAGCTACAAAGTTATTGATAGCCGCTTGCACTTTAGCTGTATGTTCATTGATATAGGCACGGGTTACGGTTGTCTTGTCATAATCCGATTCTGCCTCTTCAACAGCCGTATTCAAAGCTTCATGAATATCTTCCGTGTTATACGCTCCGATGATTGACTCATCACCACCCGAAGGAATGGCCTGTGCATAATAAAGTTTTGCTTTGCTAAGTACATCATCCAGAATCGTTGTATCGGGATAAGTTGCTTCAAATGCTTCATTGGCTGCACGCAAACTATTCACATCATCCTGTGTGGCCTTACCAACTTTTTGTTTGGCCGTAGCAAGCTCATTACTTAAATGCGCATATACATCTTTCAAGTCAGTACGGTAGGCCAACGAACTGGCACGGTACTCAAACGTACTGTCTGCCTGGTTCCAGCCATTGTACAGTTGGAACTCAGCGAATGAAAAATTAGGATAGCCATTCAATGTGCCACTAACAGAATCTTTGGCACACAGCACACCATTGGCCAATCGGGTTTCGGTTATCACAAAGCGTAACGCATTGTACGGTCCACCGCTCAAAGCCACCTCTTTGATATATTCGGGTGTTGCCGCTCCCCAAGGCAAGGTATCGCCTTCAGCAGGAAGCACTGCCGCATCTGTCCATTCGCCCGAACCTTCTTTTTGCCCTTTTACAATGATCTTAGCCGGCCAGTTGGCATTGTTTCCGGTACGTTTAAGCCAGTCTACGGCCACTTTGTCAACCGCTTCAGGCAATTTGAACTCCAGGTAATGGTAATCCTGCGGATCAGCATCGGCATGCCATGAAGAATGGAAGAACGTATTGGCATTGCCATCTATCAATGCACCGTAATCTTTCCCTTCACTGGGGTCGGCAGCATTCGAACTCAACTGAGCGGCACTGGAAACAAGCGACAGATAACCTGTACTAACAGCACTTTCCGCTTTCTTTATTTCCACTTTCAACTCGCTTTCTATAGCCTTCTGAGGTAATGTTGCCGCAATACTGTCTATCAAGGCAATATCCGTTACAGCTATAAAATCCCACGGTGTAGACGGATCTGAGGTGTTCCATGCCGTCAGGTAACTGCCCGTACCCGAACCACCACCATGGCTCATTGGACTATAATAATTATTACCACCGCTTACACCATAATTACCCAATACGTATGAACCGCGTCCTTCGAGTTGGGTGATTTGTTGGGGAGTTTCGGGTTTCAGCACCGTCATCAATACCTTGCCGCTGTTCGCGTCCATACCGTTCATGTAACGGCCGGTACCCGTATTACGGATGTCCCAAGCACCGGGCTGTGTTTTCGACTTTGTAATATGGAAGATGTATGCGCCGTCACGTTTCATACGCACAGTTTCAGCACCGCCAACCGTTACCTTTTCATTGGCAGCATTCCAATAAGGAACCTCATTTTCCTGGTCGTACATTCCCATAAGCTTACCCACCTGCACCGTTTCTCCATTCACATCAACATATTCATGTTTCTGCTTTTCTCCAAACTGCCACATGGCACTCACAATGTAATAATAACCCTCTGTCACCGGAATAAGCGGAGCACTGATCAACGCATTATAAGCAGCTTTCAGCTCGTTACGCAACGTAGCTGCCCGTGCTTCATCCAAATCGTCACCTTGCAAGAAATCATCCACTTCCTGAAACTTCTGTTCAAATGTATCGTAAATAGTTCCATCAACCAGGCATCCGGGATTTGTACCCTTACGATAATAATGTTGATGGTTGTCTGCACGATAAATGGCCATTAACCCTTCCAAATCACCGATAGGATCTTCCCTGTAAATAGCTTCATAGGCATACCAGGCGTTAATCGAAGTACGCCCCTCATTAAACCAGCATGCAGTGTAGCCAAATGCACTACCCCACACATTAGCCAGGCTGAAAAAGCCTTTTAATTCTTCATTCTCCGCAAAATCCTCGGAAAACGATGCTAAAACAAGCGCATCACCGCCGGCTGCATTCACTTCGTAAGAACGCCATTTCCAATTCTGTATTTTATTTTCATTAGGAAACACATCAATATCAGATAACATCTCGTCACCGCCGGCCTCATACCATTGCGACAGCGTATACGAGCCGTTTTCAGCCGGGTTGTCCGGCATTTTCATTTCCATACAGGTCCATTTACTGGCCTCAGCAATAGCCAACGGGGTTGACTCGTCCATATTATCAACCGTCCAACCATTGGTTGAACCACTGAACCATTTTTCATTGTCTACATTCTGAGTGTAATACATTTGATATCCGTTTACACTTTTTCCAGCATCAACCAATTTGAATAGATGCTTTTCACTGACCTCAGAACCGGTATAGGAGAAATCTGCTCCTAGTACCATCTCTGCCGCACTGGCATTACACTGCCCACGAAAGTAGACATACATACCATCTTTCAGTTCCGACGGCTTTGTGATGGGAACAACATTCGTTAAGTCCCATGCCGCGTAAACCGACGTACACCACCCACCCAATACGAGGAGCAATGTCATTTGAAGTAAAAACCTTCTCATGTTACGATTGTTTTTTGTTAGTTAGTAGATAAAGTATTTAATTTAAAATGATGTTTTCATCCCACACCTAATGATGTCTATCGCACAACATTTGCCTTACGTCTGCTAAAACATACATCTCATCTGTGCTTTCACCTGTCGTCAAGCTGTCCGTTTGCCTTTTCCCAAGGTTCTGGTTTCTTGTTTGTTTAGAATCACGATTTGCGGTTTCAAATAATAAACCTAAGTTCCATATATAAAACAAAAGTATTTGTTTGAGAGATTCTAAGGGATAACGAAAGCGTTAAAAACCACAAAAGACGCTATTTTTTAACAGGATAAAGCGTAAGCCAATACAATTGATACCTGTTTTTTCCTAAAAACGTATTTCGATAAAAGAAAAAAACGATGCAACCTACCGGTACGTCATCACAGGCAATAC
>CABSGW010000200.1 GCA_902477365.1 uncultured Prevotellaceae bacterium | reverse complement strand
GGTGTGAAGATGCCTTTTCCTATATTATCCACTATTTCGGACTCCGTCCAAAAGCGTCCGCCGTCCAATTCACTACTGGGGTGTATTGGGCCGTCGTAGACTGCTTTGTGGGCGAATACGAGCTCGCGTTCACGGTCGGATTCAAAGACATATTGCCTTAGCAGTGTAGGCTCAAAGTCCGTAATGCCCAATTCCTCGCTTACTTCGCGTTTAAGGGCTGCTTCAACATTCTCTCCCAAGTCGATATGGCCACCCACGGCAGTGTCCCATTTACCGGGTTGGATGTCTTTCCAATCAGGGCGTTTTTGCAGGTAAATTTCTCCCTTACTGTTGAATACATGCAAGTGGACAACCGGATGCAACTGTTTGCTGCCGTTGTGGCATTCACCGCGTGTTGCAGCTCCAATGATTTGACCTTCTTCGTCCACAAGTGGGAACATTTCTTCGTTATTATCTTTCATTTTTTGTGTGGGTTTAAGGAATGAGCAATGAACTGTCTCCATAACTCAGAAAACGGAATTCGTGGTCGAGCGCATAGTTGTAGATGCTCCGCCAGTTTGCTTCGCCAACAAAGGCCGAGACCAATAAGAGTAACGTGCTTTTGGGCTGATGGAAGTTCGTTACGATAGCTTTGACAATGTGATAGGTATAGCCTGGTGCGATGATGATTTGCGTACTGGTGTGCAGTGCCGGCAACTGATGACGGTTCAGGTAGTCGGCGATGTGTTGCAGTGCTTCTAGTGGTGAACAACAGGCTGCGTGTTCGTAAGGTTCCCATTGATTTACGTGCAACTCCTCTTCTGTCAAGTCCGGATTTCGGCTTAACTTGAGTCCGATGTAATAGAGGCTTTCAAGTGTCCGTACGGAGGTGGTTCCTACGGCAATACATGCTCCGTTGTGCCTAATGAGCTTTGCGATGCTTTCACGGGGCACACAGATGTATTCCGTGTGCATTTCGTGGTCTGCAATCTCTTCGCTCTTGACGGGTTTGAACGTTCCTGCTCCTACGTGTAGGGTGATTTCGTCACGTTCAATGCCGTATGCGTCCAACGCTTTCAGTACGTTGGGCGTAAAATGCAATCCGGCGGTAGGCGCTGCCACCGAACCTTTTATCTTGGAGTAGACCGTTTGATAGGTGGTCTTGTCACGTTCTTCGGTTTGACGGTTCAGATAGGGGGGGATGGGCAATTCACCGATCGCCTCGAGCAGGTCGGCAAAGGTGACGTCCGTGGCATCCCAACTGAAGTCGATGCGGTGGTTGTTACCTTGCAATTCACCTTTGCGTACGGTGAGTGTCAGTTCACGGCCGTTTACAACGACTGTGCGACTTAAATTGCCTGACTTCCATTTCTTGAGGTTGCCTATCAGACAACACCAGCTGCAGCTGCCAGTTTGCTGAAACATAAGCGCATAATCGTGGGGAATGAGGGGCTCAAGACAGAATATTTCGATGAGTGCTCCGGTCTCTTTCCGAAAATGCAGACGGGCCTGAATGACGCGTGTGTTGTTGAACACCATCAGGGAGTTCCGGGGGAGGTAGTTTGGTAGTTCTGCGAAGGTGTCATGCGTTATTTGCCCGTGTTTGTAGAGCAACAATTTGGATTGGTCGCGTTCGCCTAACGGGTACTTAGCAATACGTTCGTCGGGCAAGGCGTAGTTATAGTTGTCGATATGAATATGTTTCGTTTCTTCCATGTATTGTTCTATTTCTGCAAAAGTACGGATAAATGGCGAATAGCACAAGAAAAAAACATTCCTCTGTCTTGTTGGTTTAAGGCAGAGGAATGTTTTTATGTGATAAGATTACTGGCGCGTTTATCCCAGATATTTGGTCAATATGTTGATGTTGTTGTCTTCGCGCAAACGGCGTAGTGCCCGCTCTTTTATTTGACGCACACGTTCACGTGTCAGGTTTAGTGAGTTGGCAACTTCTTCGGCCGTCATTTCGTTACGGCCTATTCCGAAGAGCATTTTCAAAACCAGCTGCTCGCGGTCGGACAGTATGCTGAGCGCTGCATTCAGATCTGACGACAGCGATTCTTTTTCCATCCGGTTGTCTGTACCCGGGGCCGATTCATCCGTCATGATGTCGATGAGGCAATTAGAGTCGTCGTCCTGGAACGGAGCATCTACCGATACTTTCTTTCCGTTTGTTCCAAGGGCTTCTTGCACTTTGCTCACGTCAGTATCCAACATGTCGGCCAACTCTTGCACAGAAGGACGGCGTTCGTTCTCTTGCTCAAAGTTGACGATGGCTTTTGTCAGTTTGCTCTGGAAACCAACCTGGTTAAGCGGCATACGCACAATACGACTCTGTTCCGAAATAGCTTGCAGAATGCTTTGACGTATCCACCACACGGCATATGAAATAAATTTAAAGCCGCGGGTTTCGTCGAACTTTTGGGCCGCTTTAATCAGGCCTAAGTTACCTTCGTCAATGAGGTCGTTGAGCGCAAGTCCTTGATTTTGATATTGTTTGGCAACACTGACAACAAAACGAAGATTGGCGCGTGTCAGCTTTTCAAGCGCTTCGCGGTCTCCATGGTGAATGCGCTGTGCCAATTCAACTTCTTCGTCAGTTGAGATCAGCTCTTCGCGTCCAATTTCTACTAAATACTTGTCCAGTGCAGCACTGGCACGGTTCGTGATACTTTTGTTGATTTTAAGTTGTCTCATAGTCTCTTACGGATCGAATCGCAAAGATACAACATTTTTCTGAGATGGGCATGATTATTGAGCTATGATTTTGTGTATCTGCATATAAAGTGTTTTAAAAGGGGATTTTTTCTTACCTCTGTTGAAGGGGAGAAGATAAAAAAGCATTAGGGGCTGAATAGGCCGTGAGACGGACGGAACGGATAGACAGCTGCTTTCTTCTTATGGAGCGTTTTATTTATGGTTTTATGGCTTTTAAAAACCTTTTTTACATCATCTGGGCTACAAGCTATTGGCTTTTGACGGATGGTTTCGATTTTTATCTGTATCTTTGCTTTGAAATCAGTAAGTAAAGTCAATGAAAATAGGTGATAAAGTACGTTTTTTGAGTGAAGTGGGTGGAGGTACTGTAACGGGCTTCCAGGGTAAGGATGTGGTGTTGGTTCGCGACGAGGATGGATTTGACATTCCGATGCTGATGCGCGAGTGCGTAGTGATAGAGACCGACGATTATAACATCTCCAAGGTGCATACGGGAGTGACGGGGCTGAAAGGCTCTTATGGGTCGGGATTTACCGGCGACCGTAACGGCGGCGGAAACCGTTTCCGTACCGAGAAACCTGATACTTATGTGCATGCGTTTGACGATGATGAAGATAGTAAACCCATAACGTTTCAGCCTAAGCCTTTGGAGCGGCGCGAAGGAGAACTGTTGAATGTTTACTTGGCGTTTGTGCCGGTTGACGTGAAGGAGCTGAGCCATACATCGTTTGAGGCATACCTGATTAATGATAGCAATTATTACCTGAATTTTACTTACTTGTCGGCCGAAGGCAGTAACTGGCAGGCTCGTTTTCAGGGTACGGTCGAACCCAATACGAAACTGTTTTTGGAAGAATTTGGACGTGACAGCCTGAACGGCATGGAACATGTTGCCGTTCAACTTATCTCTTATAAACAAGATAAGACATTCCGGTTGAAACCGGCCATCAGCGTGGAATTGCGGTTAGATCTGACCAAGTTTTACAAACTGCATACGTTCACGACCAGTGACTTTTTTGAAGATCCTTCTTTAATCTATGATGTAGTGCGTGATGATCGTCCGGTGCGTACCGTTTTTGTGGATGCCGATCAGGTAAAAGAGGCTTTATTGAAGAAAAGTTCCGATGATCCTGTTTTGGTTGCACGGGATGCGCGCAAGCCGAAAGTCAAAAATGGAATTATTGAGGTAGACTTGCATGCCAGTGAGCTGCTTGACAGTACAAAGGGCTTGGAAAAGGCCGATATTCTGAATTATCAGTTGGATGTGTTCCGTCGCGTGATGGAGGAAAACAAGTTGTATAAAGGACGGAAAATTGTCTTTATTCATGGTAAGGGCGAAGGTGTTTTGCGCAATGCGTTGCTGAAGGAACTGAAGAAACAGTATAAAAATTGCCAGTTCCAGGATGCGTCGTTCCGTGAGTATGGATTTGGCGCTACAATGGTGATCATCAAATAAGCCGTTTTGCTTGTTGAACAGCATACATCTATTTTTACACACAAGGGCATCTCGTTGCAACGAGATGCCCTTGTGTGTAA
>CABSGW010000199.1 GCA_902477365.1 uncultured Prevotellaceae bacterium | reverse complement strand
AGCAGTTGCAGTTGGTGGGTTGTTTCGATGGGTTTGGGTTGGGTTTTTGAGCGGGTGATTTGCTGAAAATCGTCGAATTTCAGTTTCAGTGTGACGGTTTTTCCCCTGAATTGGTGACGTTCTATCCTTGCCCATACCTCTTGACGTATGGTCTCCAGCTCCGCATGCAGGAAAGAGCGGTCGTCGGTATCGGTGTCGAGTGTGGTTTCCGCCCCTATTGATTTGCGTGTTTGGTTGGGTTCCACCTCGCGCTTGTCGATGCCCCGGGCATACGCATAGTAGTTGTGTCCCGCTTTTCCGAAATGCCGGATCAAATCGAATTCCTGCCACAGGCGCAGGTCGGCGCCGGAGTGGATGCCCAGCCGGTGCATTTTGTCGGCAGTGACCCGGCCTATGCCGAAGAACTTCTCGATGGGAAGTGCGGCTACGAAGGCATCGATCATGGCGGGAGTAATGACAAACAGGCCGTTGGGCTTTTGGTAGTCGGAAGCTATCTTGGCCAGCATTTTGTTGACCGATACGCCTGCTGAGGCGGTGAGCCCTGTTTCTTCAAGGATGCGGTTTTTGATTTCTTGTGCCAGCAGGGTGGCCGAAGGCATATGGGTTACGTCGAGAAAAGCCTCGTCAAGGGATAAGGGTTCGACCAGCGTTGTGTAGTCGTGGAAGATGGTTTGGATTTGGCGGGAGACGCTTTTGTAGACCTCCATGCGCGAGGGAATGAAGATGAGGTCGGGACACAGACTCATGGCACGCAGCGACGACATGGCCGAACGGATGCCGTAGCGGCGGGCCTCGTAGCTGGCCGTAGCCACCACACCGCGTGGCCCGCCGTAGCCAACGGCTATCGGTTTACCGCGCAGTTCGGGCCGGTCTCTTTGTTCGATGGACGCATAGAAGGCATCCATGTCAATGTGGATGATTTTGCGTTGCGACATGGTGGGGTGTTGGTGGCTGCAAAGGTAATGTTTTTGATTTGGCGGGTAAAGGGGAACGGGTGATTATGTTGGAAGATGTCGGGTTATTTGACGTATCTTGAAACAGGTAGGGTGGCCAGAAGGCTTGTGGCGGCGACGATGAAACTATTTTCCGTATTTGCCATGAAATATCCTTTTAATGCCATCGGGTTGTCGGTGTGGTATGTTATCTTTGCACTCCAAAGAGAGAGGAGAAATGACGCGGAAACTAATTGCATCGTTCGGACAGGGAAATGTTGTGTTCCATTTGTTGGCCCTGGCTATTGTCTGTATATGGGGCGTGACATTCATATCGACCAAAATACTGCTGATGGCCGGACTTACGCCTTCCGATATTCTGTTCTATCGCTTTGTGCTGGCTTACGTCTGTATTTGCTTGTGCAGCCGGCCTTTTAAGCTGTTTGCCAACAGTGTGAAGGACGAGTTTCTTTTTGTTGCTGCCGGTTTTTTCGGCGGTACACTCTATTTCATGACAGAAAATACGGCATTGGAATATACCCTGGTGTCGAATGTGGCGTTGATATGCAGCACCACCCCTTTGTTGACCATGTTGGTTCAGTGTTTCTTTATACAGCGGGTGAGGCCGGACAAGCGGCAAGTGGCTGGTTCGGTATTGGCTTTTCTGGGAGTGGGCGCGGTTATTTTTAACAGCAGTTTTGTGTTCAATTTGAATCCCGTAGGTGATTTGTTGTGCCTCACCTCGGCTTTGTCATGGACTCTGTACACATTGGTAACTAAATACTTGAGCGGTACATATTCGGCACTGTTCATTGTGCGTAAGACTTTTTTCTATGGAATGGTTACGCTGATTCCGGTGCTGGTACACCATTCGCTGACGTTTTCGGCCGATGTGCTGCTGGACAGCGAGGTGTGGAGCAGGCTCTTTTTCTTGGGGATTGTCGCTTCGTTCCTGTGTTTTATGTTGTGGAATGTTTGTTTGCGAAGGTTGAATACCCTGGTGGTTTCCAATTATATTTACCTGGTTCCGGTGGTGTCTATCTGCACTTCCAGCCTGATCTTGGGCGAGGCTGTTAACGCAGTGCTTGTAGTGGGAGCTGTGCTGGTGGTGACAGGGATGTATGTGGCCGGAAAGTCGAAAGGAATAGTAACAACTAAAAGAAAGGGAAAAGGATGAAAAATGAGGTTTTGTATGTGTTGTTGGACCGGTATGCCGATCATGAAGCTGTATTTTTGGCAACGGCTATAAACTGCGAAGAACGTGGCATGAGGGAAGCACCCAAGTATGTCAATAAGATTGTAGCTCCCACACTGGATGTGGTATGTTCGTGCGGAGGATTTCGGACAGTGCCCGACTATTCGTTTGAAACGATGCCCGATGACTATGCGGCACTGGTACTGATAGGCGGTTATGGTTGGTTGGACCATGAGCAGGCGGACAAGGTTGCGCCGATTGTGGCACGTGCCATGGAGAAAGGACTGATTGTAGGAGGAATCTGTAACGGTGCTTCTTTCCTTGCCCGGCATGGTTTTTTGAATAGGGTTAAACACACAGGCAATGGGTTGGAACAGTTGAAAATGTGGGGTGGAAGCCATTATACGAACGAGGTAGGGTACGTAGATGAGCAAGCGGTGAGCGACGGTCGTGTGGTGACGGCTAACGGGACAGGTGCGCTGGAGTTTGCCAAAGAGTTATTGCTCTTGTTGGAGAACGATACGCCTGAACAAATCGAGCTGTTCTATCGGTTCAACAAGGAGGGTTTTGTTAAGTTGATGCAGGCCATGAAGTCGTAATAAAAGAATAGGCCGTTTAAGTAAGGCTGACAGCATATATAAAGAAATGAGTAAGAAAAGTTACCTGCGGAAAATACATTCGTGTGGTTAATATATTGAAAGAAGAAGCGATAAATAGGTTGTTTGCATACCTGTATTAGCCGCAAAAGGACTATCTTTGTGTTCCTGAATGTAGATACTAATGTAAGATCGCACCGAACATCATGCAAGAAAGACAAAAAAACCGCCGATTGTACTTCCGTGAACTTGCTGAGACAAGTAAGAAGTATTATGTTCCCTATATCCAGCAATACAAGGCTATAAAAGCCGGTATGAATATCTTGGAAATAGGTTGTGGCGATGGTGGTAATTTATTGCCTTTTGCAGAGATGGGTTGTAACACCACAGGGGTGGATATAGCTGAAAGCCGCATTCGGGATGCAAGGGCATTTTTTCAGGAAGCGAATGCAAAAGGGACGTTTATTGCATCGGATATCTTTAAGCTGACGGACTTGGAGAATCACTTCGATATCATTATTTGTCACGATGTATTGGAGCATATTTCTGACAAAGAGTCTTTTCTGATTGGTTTGAAACGATACTTGGCTGAGGAAGGCATCGTTTTTATGTCTTTTCCGGCATGGCAGATGCCTTTTGGCGGACACCAGCAGATTTGTCGCAGTAAGCTGGCTTCGCATTTGCCTTTTGTTCATCTGCTGCCAAAATCATTGTATGCGGGTTTCCTCCGGTTGTGCAACGAAGATAGAGGGATTGTCAATGAGTTACTGAACATCAAGCAAACCAAATGTTCCATTGAGCATTTCCTGAAAATAGCTAAACGGCAAAATTATAAAGTAGTAAATCAGCAGTTTTACTTCATTAATCCCCATTACGAAACAAAGTTCGGCCTGAAACCTCGCAAGCTGTCTGCTGTAATCAGTGCTGTTCCGTACATCCGGAACTTCTTTACCACGTCGTGCTTCTATGTGTTGAAAACATAGTTGTATCATAATCGTGTGTAAGTGTGACTCTTTTCCTGAAAATGTATGACAATGAAAGATTTTATAACCCCTCCAAACCATGTCAATTTCTTGGCAAAGAAGTTGTTTGGAAATTGTGGTGAGATTATAGACGGAGCTATTGCCTATTTGGAGCCGAACGGTGGTGGTCCGATAGAATTGCACACGCATGCGCATGCTCATTTATTCATAGTTGTTCAGGGGCAGGCCAAAATTAAATTAGGTGATACCGAGAAGATTCTGAATCCCAATGAGTCGTTTTTGGTTGAAGGAAGTATCCCGCATGCTGTTTGGAATAATACGGATGTAACAACTGTCATGGTTGGGATCTCTGTGAGACCAAATGAGAAATAGGGCAGACGAAATATCGTTAGAAAAGGAAATTAGGTTTGTTCTACGTTGATCCCTTAATCTATCAGTGAATCAAATAGTTGCGAGGGGGTAGAAAAGAAAAACGGAGAGAGTATTTCTACTTTCTCCGCTTCAGTACCCAGACCCGGTACAAGCCATAGAAATCATAGGAAAATAAA
>CABSGW010000198.1 GCA_902477365.1 uncultured Prevotellaceae bacterium | reverse complement strand
TTTATCAACTTAAATTAATTCCGCCAACGGGTACAAAAAACAATCCGTAATGACCGAACACCAACAAATAGCACATACAAATTTCCATGAAAGCGAACTAGACGACATCTATTATCATTGCGTCTTTACGGGTTGTGACTTCTCTGAAAAAACCATCACCAACACCGAGTTTGAACACTGTGAATTCCGTTCCTGTAATTTCACGTTATGCAAATTCAAAGGAGCGCTACGCACGATTTTATTTACCGACTGTAAAATGGTCGGAGCTAACTTTTCTGAAATTCAACGTTTCTCACACGAACTGGTATTCGAATCATCCCAACTCGACTATGCCAATTTTAGCGCCACCAAATTACGGAAAACCGTTTTTCGCAAATGCCGTATGTTCGAGAGCTATCTGGACGATGCCGACCTGGCCTATACCCTCTTTGACGGTTGCGATTTGGAACGGGCATCTTTTCATCATACCAATCTTGAAAAGGCAGACTTCTCCACATCCTTCAACTTTTGCATCAATCCGAATGTTTGCAAACTTAAAAAGACCATCTTCTCGGAAGACGGACTAAGAGGACTCGTTGCACACCTGAATATTGAAATTAAATAAAATCAACGAAACCTTCCTCTTTAAGCCTGCCATTAAAGGGCAAAAACCGTTGCGACAAGCAACGCAACCCATCATTTCCTACATCCATTCCCTAAATCTCAATCACATAAAGAACCAAGCATTGCGCCCACAAGTCCAACCTATTACCAGTATTTTCTCCTATAATCTACAAATGATATTTCAAATAACACCAGCGGTCGTGTTTTATCTTATTTAAATATCATAAATTATCTATATTTGCTAACACTAAAAACGACACCTACGGGTGACGTTCACGTATTGTGCAATCATACTGCCTATTCAACAACCAAACAATATGAGAAAATACCTTTACACATGTATCTTTGCATGGTTCGCGCTGATGGGTGTCCATGCAGAAGTAGTAACCGGCCCTTGCGGTGCCGAAGAAGAAAATCTGGTCTATACACTGGACAAAGACACTAAAATATTAACCATCTCGGGCAAAGGAGCGATGAAGAACTATACTTTCAAAGAATATGGTTCTGAGTCCGACCCACCTTGGCGCAAACACTCATCATTCATCGAAACGCTGATCATCGAAGAAGGCGTTACCAGCATTGGCAACAACGCTTTCAACAAATGCGAACAGCTGGCCAAAGCAACTATTCCCACCAGCATCGCGAGAATAGGCATCGCCTCTTTTTCAGCATGTATCCAACTGGACACGCTGGTATTACCCAACACTATCAAAAAGATCGGAAGTTCAGCATTCAGCGATTGCAAAGTGCTTTCATCCATCAACCTGCCTACCTCTCTCGACACCATTTCGTACAATCTGTTCGGTAATTGTTACAAACTTACCAGCCTCACGATCCCTCCATCCATCATCTGTATTGAAAGGCAGGCTTTCCGGAACGCCGGACTGCAAACACTGGTTTTGCCCAACTCCGTAACCACGCTCGGCGATTACGCCTTCCAAGATTGCCCACTCGTTTCCGTTACCGTGCCGAACTCTATCCGTACCATTGGAACAGGCGTTTTCAATCATTGCCGTGAATTAACCGAACCCGTCTACAACGCCACCCATTTCATCTACCTTCCTTTCCGTGCTTACGGTTGGGACGGCAACATATATATTAAAGAAGCAACCTATGATATACCGGAGGGTATCACTACCGTATGTAGCATGGCCTTTGAAGAGATAGAACAAAGACTGGTTGGCATAAAGCTCCCCAACTCACTGACCCGAATAGAAAATTATGCCTTCAACAACTGCGGCATGTTACGTTCATTAATTATTCCTCCATCCGTAAAATACATTGGTGCATACGCTTTCAACAACTGCGGGGAACTTAATTGTTCCATTGATATTCCGAATGGCATCACCCGCATCAATGAGGGAACTTTTTACGGCTGTAAAAAACTCAGTTACGTGAGAATACCCGATTCTGTAACCGAAATAGGCTTAAATGCTTTTTCAGGATGTAGCAACATGTACTCTATCAGCCTGCCACCAGCATTGCGAAGTCTCGAATCATACGCGTTCAGAAATTGCACCAAACTAGAATCCATCAATATACCTAACAGCTTAACCGACATTCAACCTTACGCGTTTGAAGGATGTCCTAACCTGAATATCCCTCTCTACAACACGACCCGTTTTATCTATCTGCCACCTTCATTCGAAGGCGAATACACCATTCCCCAAGGCATTCAAATCATCTGTCCTACCGCCTTCTCTCAATGCGACTCACTTACAGCCGTCACCATTCCTCAATCTATGACACGCATTGAAGACTTTGCTTTTGAAGGATGTACCAGACTCCAGGAAGCCGAAATTCCTGCACACACCACATACATCGGGAACGGCGCCTTTTCGGGATGTAGTCAGTTACGCATCATGTTGCTCCCCGATGCAGCCCAGCATGTAGGATATTCAGCCTTTTCGGGATGTAGCTCGTTGAGCCGTATCGAACTACCCACATCATTGAGCGAAATACAGTCCTATACTTTTTCCGACTGTGCCCAATTAGATTCTGTCATCATTCCCCATTCCGTAACCAGCATCAGAAACGACGCCTTCAATGGATGCACCAGCTTAACTTACGTGGAGATTCCATCTTCCGTTACAGAGATCAATTCTGGTGCTTTCAGAGGTTGCTCCCAATTAATTCGGGTGCAACTGCCCGCCTCTGTCAACTCATTGAGCAGTAATGCATTTTCGCAATGTGCATCCCTTGAGTTTATCCACGTAGACAAGAACAACCCGGCATACACATCCATCAACGGTGTGGTATTCAATAAGGAAAAAACAAAGATCGTCACGATACCGCGAGGTATCAAGTCCATCCTCATTCCCGAAACCATCACCGAACTCGAAGAAGGTTTTCTAAAAGATTATACCCAACTGGAAGAACTGACCCTGCCCTTCATCGGGGAAACAAAATACACTCAAAAATATCCACAGAAACTATTCGCTTATCTGTTTAAATCAACCACCGACCATCCTTCCTATAGCAACACTTATACATACACGTATGAAATACCCGCTACGCTGAGAAAACTGACATTTACCTGCGACACCATTGATATAAAGGCATTCGATACCTATTCTTATACTGAAAAACCATATAATACAACGAAATATTATTATCACAAAACCAAAAACCTGGAAGTGATTGATACGTTGATTCTGCAAAACGTCAAGCACATTACGGGAGGATTACTCTCCAAGTTTTTTGCCCAGGCCGAAGCCGTATATATTACCTATAAGGACGCTCAAGAGCTGGAACCGGGCCTCTTTGCCGGACTGCACAACCTGAAGTCGCTTACCCTCCCCTTCCCGGGAGCGGGTACGGCAGCCACGGTCGGCAATTTCGGCGAACTATTCGGCACAACCCGGCAGGACAACATGCGTGCAGTAACCCAATTCTTCGAGAACGGAGACAACCGCACCTATTACCTGCCAACCGGTTTGGAGGAAGTAACCATCTCCGAAGGATGCGAACTCATTCCCTACGGCGGATTGTATAACTGTTCGATGATAAAAAAACTGACGTTACCCATATCGCTCTACATGATGGGCGAAAAAGCGCTATACGGTTGTGCCGGACTGAAAGACATCTATTGCAAAGGAGCAGACCCGGCCGTAGCTTTCGACAATACCTTCGAGGGAATGCGTATCAGTTCCTGCAAGCTGCACATCCCCTACAACACGACCGACCTGTATAAACGCAGCACCGGATGGAAAAACTTCTACTACTTTGAGGAGGAAGCGCCGCTAACCATCTCCGTAGCCAAGAACATCGAAAAAGCCGGCGTCATATACGGCCTGAACGAATATCAGCCAGGTGCGACAGCCGAACTGAAAGCCGTAGCAAATTCCGGTTATGCTTTCTCGGCGTGGACCGAGAACGGAACAATTATCAGTCAAGACGCCTTCTATACGTCCATCGTCACCGACAGCCGACAACTGGTAGCCGTATTCACTCCGATTCAGAACCAAAATACGGTACAGACCTCTCCGGGTGCAGGCAATGTTCGCTTCACCTGGGAGACAGAAGAAGGGGCAGACACTTACCTGCTGACTGTCTATGCCGACGAGGCCATGACCCAGCCGGTGGGCAGTACACGCTTTGACGCCAACGGCACGCCCATGGCAACCACAGGTGCTACCGCAACATTATCCGCCGTCATCGAAGGGCTGGAAACTGAAAAGAACT
>CABSGW010000197.1 GCA_902477365.1 uncultured Prevotellaceae bacterium | reverse complement strand
GTGGCGGTCATGAGTCGTAGTAAAGAAAAAGCCCGCTCGTATGCCGAACGGCACCATATACCCAAATGGTACACCGATCCGCAAGAACTAATGGACGATCCGGATGTCAATGCCGTATACATAGCCACTCCACCTTCTACACATGCCACCTTTGCCATCATGGCCATGAAAGCGGGTAAGCCCGTGTATGTGGAAAAACCGATGAGTTCCAGCTACGAAGAATGTGGACGCATCAACCGGATTGCCGAAAAGACCGGTGTTCCCTGTTTTGTGGCTTACTACCGTCGCTATCTGCCCTACTTCATAAAAGTGAAAGAACTCATTCAGAATGGCGCCATAGGTAATGCCATCAATGTGCAAATTCGCTTTGCCGTACCGCCTCGCGACTTAGATTATAATCAGAAGAACCTGCCATGGCGGGTGCAACCGGACATTGCAGGAGGAGGTTATTTTTATGACTTAGCTCCTCATCAGATAGATCTGTTGCAAGAAATATTCGGTCCAATAATCGAGGCTAAAGGCTACTACGACAACCGGGGTAAACTATACGAGACGGAAGATACCGTCAGCGCCTGTTTCCGTTTTGCATCGGGACTTCCGGGGTCGGGATCATGGTGTTTCGTGGCACACGAATCAGCTAAAGAAGACCGTATCGAAATTATCGGTGACAAGGGGCAGATATGTTTCTCGGTATTCACCTACCAGCCCATCACGTTGCAATCCGAAAAAGGATATGAGGAGATCAGTATCCCCAATCCCGAACACGTGCAACTACCACTCATCAAACTGGTTGTAGAACATCTTCAAAACAAATCTATTTGTACTTGCGACAGCGTCAGTGCCACGCCTGTAAACTGGGTTGTCGACCGTATTTTGGGAAAACTTTAATGAGATATTGGGGATTTATGCTCGGAACGTTGTTGCCCTTTACTACGGTAAAGAGTAACGAAACGGTAGTTACCGAAACTGAAGAGACGTCCCGGCAAACCATTTTAAAGGATACCATCGGCCAACCTCAACCAACAGCCAAAAAGAAAAAAGGAAGTTTAATTTATCGGTTCTTCAAAAGTTTTGACGATTACGATACACGCTATATAACGCCCAACTATTACAACTACACCACGATGCTTCAGAGTTCGTCAATTTATGAAGTGTACCGACTCAGGGGAACGGACGCACAAGGAGCCAAACAGAGCCTGACGTTTACCTCGAATCCGTCGCTCAAAGTTGGGCCGTATATCGGTTGGCGTTGGCTCTTTCTAGGTTACCAGTTCGACATTGGTAATCCGAATTCATCGCGCAAAAAGACCGAATTTGATTTAAGCCTATACAGCTCGATGTTAGGTTGTGACCTGATTTACCAAAAGAATCAGGGTGACTTCCATTTATCGAATATCAAAGGATTCGAAGGCGTCGATACCAAACCGCTGAAAGACCAGAAGTTCGGTGGTATGAAAACCTATGTGGCCAGTGCCAACGTCTACTATATTTTCAATCATAAACATTTTTCGTATCCTGCGGCCTTCAGTCAGAGTACTGTCCAACGGAAGAGTTGCGGCTCATGGAAACTGGGACTCAGTGTAACACATCAGAAAATCAATTTTGACCATACTCAATTGCCCAGTCTGCTGTTAGGGCCGGAAGGAAGTTTGCTCAGTGACGACTTAAAGTTCAAACGAATTGTTTATTATGACTACAGCTTCAGTGTAGGTTATGCCTATAACTGGGTATTTGCCCGCAACTGCCTGTTTAATCTTTCCCTTGCACCGGCCATCGGTTACAAACATTCCAAAGGAGTGTACACAAACGGAGCAGAACTGCCGTTCAGCGCCAGTGACCTTACTTTCGACGTGATTGCACGTACCGGAATTGTATGGAACAATACAAAATGGTTTGGCGGTGCATCGCTGATTCTTCATACGTATGATTACCGGAAAGACCGCTTTTCCATCACCAATTCGTTGGGTTACCTGAAAGTGTACTTTGGCATGAACTTTATGCGTAAACGCCAATATAAACATATAAACCAACAATAAATTCTTGTTATGTCAGACATTCCAGTTGAGTATCATCCGCTTGAACCGTTTCTGCCACCTCATGCCCGAATCCTGATGTTGGGCAGTTTTCCACCACCGCTCAAACGCTGGTCTATGCACTTCTTCTACCCCAACATGCAGAATGACATGTGGCGTATTATGGGATTGCTCTTTTACGATGACAAGAATTATTTTGTTGACACGACAAACAAACAGTTCAGGAAAGACGAATTAGTGCGTTTTCTAACTGAGAAAGGTATTGCCGTTTATGATACGGCATGTGCCGTGAAACGTTTACAGCAAAACGCATCGGACAAATACCTGGAAGTTGTAAAGATGACAGATCTATCCGCCTTGCTGACACAAATACCTCATTGCAAAGCGTTGATTACGACCGGACAGAAAGCGACTGATTTATTGCGGGCTCAGTTTGACGTAGACGAACCCTCTATCGGTTGTGCCTCAACCTTTCACTTTCAAGAACGCGAACTCTACTTCTACCGTTTGCCCAGCAGTAGCAGGGCGTATCCGTTAGCACTCGAAAAGAAAGCGGCTTTTTATCGCCACATGCTACAAGCCGTCGGCATTCTCTGACTGGGTAAGTTCCAACGTTTCCCCCTCTGATTGTATCAACCAATAACGACAGCCCACTGCTTCAATGGCAACCTTTACCGGCAACAATGACCCAAAGCCATTGGCCGTAAAATGCATGGGAACAACCATGTGTGGCTTCAACAAATCCACAAATTGGCGGATACCGCGGTCATAATCACGCCCAATACGTGCATCAACCGGGAAAAAAGCTACATCAAACGCGTCGCTCTGTAATCGATGAATGTCTTTCAGTTCGCCGAGAAAACGCTTTTCAGCCTGTTCGGCCTCTTTCACCGTACTCTCGTCACTCCAATGCCAATTATTTAAATCGCCGGCATGGAACAGCTTATATCCGTGCCATTGCACACCAAAGGACACTCCGCTGTCCGTAGACCCAAAAGCCTGCACTGATACGCTGTCATCTTCAAAGACCGCGCCTTTTGCCAAATAGTGTGCATCGCTTTCAGAAGCCCGCCGACGACGCAATATATCCTTTCCAAACACATAGATCACATCACATGATGTCTGCCATGTAAGTACTTCCGCATTAAAATGATCTGCATGGAAATGAGACGCAAACACATAGAGGCGACTTACATAGGGCAACACATTTTTATGCAGATAACCATCTTCGGTATCACGCCAATAGTCAAAGACCAAAGCCTCTGTACCCTCGGTCACAACAAAGCCACTATGATGTAAATAGGTTATCTTCATTCTGTATAAAAACGGATTAATCCGGAAATAGCCTCACGACATACCGGACAAAAACCCGGTGCATTATTCACCTTCATCCGGCACTCTTCACATCCTCGATACACACCTTTTGAACGGAAACCGGCTCCCTCGTAAACACCCACTTTCGTGTAAATATCACGAAGTGCACCACTCGCTTTGGTAGGAATCGGCGTACCGGGAGGTAACATCTTCTTCCACTTCGAATCAAAATCAACCAAAGTTGTTATGTTCTTTTCCCAAGGTTCAACATCATTCGGATACAGCTCAACATACTCATCATCATAAAAATACTCATCAGCCAACCCGGCAAAACTATGGCCGAACTCATGCACCACAACCGGACGGAACTGTGGATTGTGCGTTGTAGTCAACGTATAAGAATTAAAGATACCGCCACCACCGTAATTATCGGTATTGGCTAAAATGATAATATGCTCATAAGGTATACCAGCCAGCGCATCATGCAGTTTTTTCAAGTTCAAGGTAGTCAGGTAACGGTCCGAATAAAACGTATCGAAATGTGAGCCGACGGCAGTTTCTTTCCATTCCCCTTTCTTCGGAATACTCACTCCACTAGATGCCGAAGGAACCCCTACCGCAACTACATTGAAACGCTGTTTATAAGTTTTAAAAGGCTCATGTTCAAACAAAGCTTCCGTCGCTATAGCCGCATCCTTATAAAAGATGTCCATTTCACCCGTCGTATATCCTTCTGCAACAATAGCTACATTGATGCATGAATCCACCTCTCCCCCTTTCTCCACATAACGGTGAGAAGGAGGCGTTGCCCCTAATTTGTGAATCAAAATATCGGCCGGATCAATCCGATGAGTCAAAGTTGCCGTCACCTCATGCCGTGAATTCATCAGACTCACCGTCAACTGTGCCGGACGTTTGGGGAATGGCAGCAGAAAAGGATT
>CABSGW010000196.1 GCA_902477365.1 uncultured Prevotellaceae bacterium | reverse complement strand
GAGCAAGAAGGTTCGGGTAAAAATAATGATGGTAGCACGTGGGAGACGGCAACATCGAACCTGCAAGGTGCTATTCACCAACTGTTGAACGGTAGGGGAAAGAGACAGGAAGACACCGGAAGCCAAGACGTCGCACAACGTCATACCCGGCTCTACATTGCCAGCGGTAACTATCGCCCTGTAAATAACATTGAGGGTAATGGATTCCTTGTGGTAAAACAAGATCCCGATGTGGAAGGTCGAGATTATAATACGGTAACGCTGACCATTTACGGCTCTCGCGATCCAAAGGGAGATCCCAATGTACCTCAAATGGGTACGGCTGAGGGTCAAACCGTGTTGCATCCTGCTTTTAGCGGTCAGCAGCAGATTATGACCGTGGCGCAGAATACGAAGGGAACAACCGGTAGCTCTCCGGTTTCTATTATCCTTTCTGATTTGGTATTTGACGGTGAACTTTCTGAAACAGAAAAAGTGCCTAGCGCATTGAGTACCCGGAAAAATAATCCAACTGAAGGTACAGCATGGAATACGGTAGATCCTATTTATGTGAACAACTGCATGTTCCGTAATGCAAAGGCTGCGGCCGTTGTGCTGAACGATGAAGATGCAGCAACGGGAAGTTTGCCCGATCGTAAGGTGATCAACTCGTTGTTCTACAACAACAACGTAGGTCTGCAAGGCCAGGCTCAGGTGGTGAATGCTACATTTGCCAACAATACAGGCCTCGGTGCTCAGTTGAATGGTACTTCGTCTATCGCCAACTCGGTGTTCTGGTTGAACAACAATAGTAAAGAGCAGTTCACGGGTGCAACGCCTGAAAACTCAAGATGGACGGGTGCTACAGACAAAAATGCGTTAGGCAATGACAACGAAGACCTGATGACAGGACCTAAATTCAGTGATTGGGCCAATGGCGACTATAGCCTGAAACCGGGTATGAAGTTGTTGAATCAAGGAAATAATGAAGCTTATACCGGGGTGATGAAGAATATCTCAGATTGGACAAATAAAACACAAACCGAGGATGGTGTAGCTATTGCCAATCCGCACGAATTCATAAAAGATTACGACTTGGCTTCGGCTAAGCGTATCGGGCTTGTCAAGGATGATAAAGAGGGAACGATAGATATTGGTGCTTATGAGTACAACGGAATGTTGAACCAGGTGCTGTATGTGGACAATAAGTCGAGTATGCTCAATACTACCGGCCAAAGCTGGCAGAGTCCGTTGAGGGATGTACAGGAAGCACTTGACCTGGCAGCGGTAGCGGCCAATACGGAAGGTGCACAGAAAGTGGGCTATGTGTTTGTGAAAGGTACAGATACGTCATACGGCGACATCCGCTTGCGTGTTGGTACACAGATGTACGGAAGCATGCGCGGTACGGAGGTGGCTGGTACAGAAGGAACGGATCAAGAAAAGGTTCTGTCCATTATCAACCAACGTCCGGGCTTGTTGGAAGTTTCGACAGAGAACCGTACCAAAGTAAGTCGCGTAGTTTCTGACGAAATCAGCGGTGACTATGGCATCGTAGACGGTGTGGAAGTGACGAACGGGAATGCTACCGAGGTAACCGAACCGGTGGTAGCGCTGAAAGGCAACTCGATGTTGCGCAACGCCCTGATCTGGAATAATAGGACTTCAACGAATACTGATTTGGTAAATTTGGGTGAAAATAGCATCCTGTACAATGCGTTGGTACGTAAAAATACGCCGAATACCATCGACGGAACAGGCTATGTGGTGAATGCTACGTTAGTCAATGGAACGTTAGGTGGGAGTCTGAAGAAGTTGAACAACTTGGAGGTAACAGACAATAGTCCGTTCACCCTAGTACCTATCAAAGACGAAAACCTGAGCTTCCAATTGAGCGATAAGGCTACAGCATTAGGAGCAGGTATTTCTATTCCTGGTGATTGGGATGAAACAGTAAGTGCACTCATCTATGCAGCTGGTGACCGCGACTTGTTGGGTAACAACCGCGTGTTCAAAGGAAAGACGGGTGCTGATGAGGGTCAAGGCGTAGACTTAGGCTGTTTTGAAACCTGGAACATTGCAGGTGGCAGCACGTCTTATGCCGTGACGAATGAAGATAATAACTATCCGCACGGAAAGAGCGTAGTTTATGTGGGCGAAGGCACTGAATTGCAATTGGCTCAAAAAGACTATACCAGCGAGATGTTCAGACCGGCGCATGTGTTGCTGAAACACGGTGCAGGCCTCTGGGCAGGTAAGTTCGGTGAAAAACAGAACATGATCAGCCTGGACAACGTATCGGTGGAACGCAAGGTTGCGGCCGGTGGTTACGACATGGTGAGTGTTCCGTTTGCGGCCAACGTAACGTTGCCGGAAGGTGTAACGCGCTATACCTATAACGGTGCAAGACGTGCGGAGGAAAATTTGTTGACTTCGAAGGATGCGGAGAAAAACTATTGGGAGAAAGTAGAGAATACTGATGCAAAAACAACTCCTATGTTGGGTTATCTGTTGGAGAACACAAATACAGGTTCGGATGACGCCATAGTCCGCTTTGATGCGATGGGTACCGAGAATGCAGGTACAGACCCGCAACCGGTATATACCGAGGATGCCAGCACCGAGCGTACCGTAGCCCTGAAGCAACACAATAGCAATAAGTTTGTCAACGGTGCTTTTACGCATAAGGAGAACATGGGTTGGAACCTCTTTGGTACGCCCTACCTCCACGCCGTGAACTATGCCGATATGGAGAACGGACATGTGTTGTATCGGTTGAGTGGAAACGGTAGTTTTGTGAATAAACAGACTTGGGAGAACGGAACCGGCGAGGCTGTTGGCGGTCACATCCCGGCCAACGCCGCGGTATTCACCCAGACGGCTACGCTGGAGGCAGAAGAGCAGTTGACCATCAATCCGCGCGAGGGTGAGTTGACAGAAGAAACATCCGCAAGCAGACTGGCCGTTTACGTGGCCGCTTCCGCCGAGGCTGAGTCCGACCGCGTGACGGTGAAAGCAGTGGCAGCCAACGAGGCTAGCGAGGAATATACTCTGGGCAGCGACGCCGTGAAGTGGATGGCCCTGAACAAAGCCGTTCCGCAGATCTACGCACAGCGCGGCAATGGCAGTTACGCCCTGTTGTCGGCTGTGAATAAAGAGACGGACACCCCGCTGGGCGTGTATGTGGCCAAAGCCGGACAGTACGAGCTGGGTATCCCGGCCGACTGTAACGCCGACGAGTACGAGACCGTGGTGCTGAAAGACGCGACTACCGGTCGTGCCGTAGACCTGAAAGAGGGCGCGTATGCCTTCAATACCGCACAGGGTGGCAAACTGGAGGGACGCTTTACGTTGAGCTTCAACCGCGTGGGCGGCGGCGCTTCGGGCATCCGCATCTACGCTGCTGAGGCCGGTACCGTGGTGGTGGAAGGCTTGCAGCCGGGTTATCGCATCCGCATCTACGACACCGAGGGACGTCAGCAGACCACCCGCGTGGCACAGCATGCCCGCGAGACATTGCGCGGCGTGTCGGGACATGTCACCCTGGTTGAGGTGACGGGCGGCGGCGAAACGCTGAAGACAGCCAAGCTGCTGGTTAAGTAACGAAAGACCCTCCGCGAATGTGCGGACACACTACAGGAAAACCGGGCATCTCCATCGACGAGATGCCCGGTTCGCTTTTCACCGTTTGTTTATTAGCAGTAAACAAAAATGGCTGAATTTGTTTATCGCCAGTAAATAAAATAGCGGATACTTGATAGGTATCGCCATCATCTTTCATTTTTTTGTTTTTCAGTTGTTAGCCCCTTGCTGCGTCTATTTCTGCATACAAGTCTGTTTTTTGTACTCGTTTTTTGCGGCTGGCGGTTGGTTTTGTACAAAGTTATCGGTATATTTGCCGTGGCTTGCCGGGCGTTTGTATCCGGTCGGCCGATAACTGACAACATCCCTCCATGAAAAAAACGTTTTTCTCTTTGTTGCTTCTTGGCATGGCGCTGGCCGCGCCGGTGTGGGCAGACAAGCCTGTGCTGGTATTCGGACTGCTGGCCGACGCGCAATATGCCGATTGCAATCCCAACATTGGTCGCTACTACCGGCAGTCGCTGGACAAACTGACCGCCAGTGTAGACCATCTGAACGCACAGCGGGTGCGGTTCACGGTGAACCTGGGTGACCTGATAGACCGGAAGTGGGCCGATATAGACGCGCCGCTGGAACGGCTGAAAGGGTTGGACCGGCCGGTGTATCACCTGACGGGTAACCACGACTATAAAGATTTTACAGACAACCGGGTGTTGTACGACAAGTTGCGCATGCCGGGCGCGTATTATGCTTTCCGTAAAAAGGGCTGGACGTTCGTGATGCTGAATACCAACGAGGTGGCTTCGTATGCCAATGTGCAGGGCACGCCCCTGGAGGCCGAACTGCGTGAACAGCAGGCTGCCGTCAAGGCCGCCCGCGAACCCCA
>CABSGW010000195.1 GCA_902477365.1 uncultured Prevotellaceae bacterium | reverse complement strand
CATACCCTAAAATGCCAAAACGCAAAGGCTTACTAGATAGCCCTCCAAAGTAATGAACACTCAAAAGACGATATACTTTCTTTCTTTACTATTCTGTTGTTTCAATTTGCTGCATGCACAACAGAAAGACACGTTACGCTCTTATCAAATCAGAGAAGTTACAGTAACATCCAGTAACAAAAAAGCATTGAAAGACCTTATTCCTGCACAAACCATGCAAGGCGAACAACTCGAAAGACTTTCGGTGCATTCGGTAGCCGATGCCGTCCGTTATTTTTCCGGCGTCCAGATTAAAGATTACGGAGGCATAGGCGGACTAAAAACCATCAATATCCGCAGTATGGGTACCAACCATGTCGGTGTTTTTTATGACGGCATAGAGTTAGGTAACGCCCAAAACGGGCAAATCGACTTAGGGCGCTTTTCGTTGGACAACATGGAGGCCATTTCGGTTTACAACGGACAGCGCAGTGCCATATTCCAGTCGGCCAAGGACTTCGGATCGGCCGGAACACTGTACTTGCAAAGCCGTACACCGGAGTTTAAGCCTGGACAATCCTATCACATCAAGGGCAACATCAAAACAGGCTCTTTCGGAGTCATCAACCCTTCGGTGTTGTGGGAACAAAAAATAAACAACCGCGTTTCGGCTTCACTGAGCTCGGAATATATGTACACAACAGGGCGCTATAAATATGAATATAAGACGCTAGGTGGTTACGACACCACCGCGACGCGAAAAAACGGCGATGTAAACTCGTTACGGGTTGAAGCCGGGTTGTATGGCGATTTGGACGATGGCGAATGGCGCAGCAAGGCCTATTTTTATAATTCGGAGCGAGGTCTTCCCGGCGCTATGATACGTAACAAACTGTTCCACGAAGACAGGCAATGGGATACCAACTTCTTCTTCCAATCCTCCTTGCGCAAACGCTTTTCAGACCGGTACAGCCTGCTGGTGAACGGTAAGTATGCTTATGACTACCTGCACTATCTGGCCGACCCCAAGAAGGACATCAGCCTGATGTACATTGAGAACCGCTATCACCAGCACGAGGCCTACCTGTCTACAGCCCATCTGTACGAATTCAACAAACACTGGAACATGTCAATGGCCATCGACTACCAGTGGAACCAGCTGGATGCCGACCTCTATAAATTCCCGTACCCCACTCGCCACACCACGCTCGTATCACTGGCCAGTTCGCTAGACTATAAAAAGGTGAAGCTACAGGCCAGCGTGTTGGGAACATTTGTAGCAGACCATGTGCGCACGGACACAATAGCCATGAAGAACAAAACGGAATTTACACCCACCTTGGTGGCATCGTACAAACCTTTCAATAAGGTCGACTTCAACCTACGGGGATTCTACAAGAATATATTCCGCATGCCCACGTTAAACGACTTGTACTATACCTTTATAGGCAACATCAAATTAAAACCGGAATATACCGATCAATATGACGTGGGCTTCACGTATCGTCCGGCGATAAAAAACAGCTGGCTGAAGTCACTGGAGTTACAAGTAGACGCCTATTACAACACCATCAAGGATAAGATTGTGGCTGTTCCCGGAAGCAATACGTTCAGATGGACCATGATGAACCTAGGAAAAGTTGAAATACATGGGTTGGACGTAGCCATCCAAAATGCATGGCGTCTTCCTGGAGACGTATTCATTGAGAATCGAATATCCTATACATACCAAAAGGCTGAAGACAAGACCGACCGGACGGACACGTATTATGGAGACCAGATACCATACATTCCCTGGCATAGCGGTTCACTCATCCTCAACGCCAGCTGGAAAGGATGGAATGCCAACTATAGCTTTATCTACACAGGAGAACGTTACGACCAACGGGCCAATATTCCCGAAAACTACGTACCGGAATGGTACACAAGCGACTTCTCCCTTTCCTATATGTTCGGTCTGAAAAAGACGAAATGCCGGCTTACGGCAGAGGTAAACAACATCTTCAACCAACAGTTCGAGGTGGTAAAATGTTATCCTATGCCGGGCACCAATTATAAATTTATCCTCTCTGTTGATATTTAATTGCAATGAAAAAAAGTTTATTAGTAACGCTTACTGTAATTAGCTGTTTCCTCCTAAGCTCATGCCGGGGAGATGACGAAGTGCTTGTACCCTCCACCTGGAAACAAGTTACATCTCCCAACTCACAAACAGGTGTCATTGGTATGTATCTCCTTAACGAGGGCAATATGGGCAGCAACAAATGTACATTGGACTATCTGGACTACACCACCGGATATTACCGTAAAAACATTTATGCAGAAACAAATCCTTCGGTGGTCATGGAGCTGGGCGACGTAGGTAATGACATCCAGATTTATGGTAACAAACTATACGCAGTGATTAATTGTTCCCACTTTGTTGAAGTGATGGATAAGACGAACGCACGCCATTTGGGCATTATAAACATTCCAAACTGCCGGTATATCACGTTCCATGAAGGCTTTGCATATGTAAGCTCTTATGCTGGTCCGGTACAGATAGACCCCAATGCCCGCTTGGGCTATGTGGCTAAAGTGGACACAGCTACACTTCAAGTGGTCGCCGAGTGCCTGGTTGGGTACCAACCCGAAGAGATGGTCGTTATCGGTGAGAAGTTGTATGTGGCTAACTCGGGCGGATATCGTTTTCCCAATTATGACCGAACGGTATCGGTCATTGACCTGAACACCTTTACCGAGACCAAAAAGATTGATGTTGCCATCAACCTGCATCGCCTGAAGGCCGACCGATATGGTTTTCTGTATGTAAGCTCAAGAGGAGATTATTACACTATTCCATCCGACCTATATGTGATAGATACCCGTATAGACGAAGTAACCGACACGCTAGGCATTGCAGCCTCCGAACTCTGTATAGACGATGATAACCTGTATATATACAGCACTGAATACAGCTACGTGAACGAACAGGAATGGGAAATAACTTATGCACTGATAGACACACGTACAAGGAAGCTGATTACACGCAACTTCATTACAGACGGAACCGAAAAGAAAATTAAAAAGCCTTATGGCATCGCGGTAAACCCTGAGACTAAAGAGTTTTTTGTAACAGACGCCAAAGATTACGTATCTCCCGGAACGCTCTACTGCTTCACGCCTGACGGCAAGAAAAAATGGTCTGTAACAACAGGAGACATCCCTGCACATTTCGTTTTTGTACATAAATAATTCCAATCAACAATCACTTCTTATAGCTATCAATATGAAGAACTTTTTCAAACGCCACACGTATTGGACTATGGCCTTATTGGCTGGTTCATTTTTGGCCTTCTCCGCTTGCTCTGACAGCGACGGAGATAACGGCCAGTCAACCGGAGATGAGAAAATCTCGATTAATGTGCCCAATGGAGGCTTCAAGACAACCCGTTGTAACGTATTGACCATCAAGCCTACCATTGTGGACAATGCCTCTTACAGCATGTCCTGGAGCATCGGTGATTCCGTATTGTCTACCGAACAGACACTAGACTTCATTGCGCTAAACGAAGGAGTATATCCTATCACCCTCGAAGCAATCAATCAACAAGATGAGAAAAGTATTCTCAACTTTAATATTACGGTAAAACGCGAATCAAAAGAATATTCTCCTTACATTACATCCGTGCTTGACTACCGTCCCGCGCCCGGACAGTTTGTGAACGAACTGCCTAAATACGAGACCGGAGATACCCAGAAAACCATGAACAAGAAAGCCTTGGAATCAATCGGGTATAATGTACGCAATATGATTACCTTGGGTGGATATGGCGGTTACGTGGTGTGTGGCTTCGACCATACCATCATGAACGTTCCCGGAGAATACGATTTCAAGATCTTAGGCAATGCCTTCTATGCCGATGCAAACCCCAATCCAAGTGCACCCGAAAAAGGTGGAAGTTGTGAGCCGGGTATCGTAATGGTGGCATACGACCGTAATAAAAACGGAATAGCAGACGACGATGAGTGGTATGAATTGGCCGGAAGCGAATATTACAAGGAAGCAACTCGCAAAAACTATTCCATAACTTATTACCGTCCGGACGAGTTCCACGAACCGGTTGAAGCCCCCGAAGATGAACTCTCATGGAACACTGACGCCGAGTACATCGCCTGGTTCGATAGTGAAGATGGATATGGTTTTATTCCTAAAAACAAATTCCACCGCCAGGACTATTACCCCAAGTGGATCAATGATTCCGAGATAACTTTCCAAGGAACTCTTCTCCCGGGTAATGCAAAAGAGGAAAGCGGTACGGGTACTTATTGGGTACTTTATGCCTATCCGTGGGGATATGCCGACAATGGCCTGAACAAAGACGATACATCCAACTTCAAAATAGATTGGGCCGTAGACTCAAAAGGCAATCCGGTTCATCTTCCAGGTATCGACTTTATAAAGATTTATACCGTCTGTTCCAGCTGTTTCTGTACGGTCTTC
>CABSGW010000194.1 GCA_902477365.1 uncultured Prevotellaceae bacterium | reverse complement strand
CTGTATGGTGATGGAGATATGCGTGCGGGAGTATATTTTAGACAGTATACGTTGGATCAATGGGGTGTTCCCAATATGTTTATTTATACTTTTAACAAATTCCCCGGTAATCCGCTCTTACAGAAATCCGGTTTAAGTACCAACAATTGGTATACCAATATTTCAGAACCTTTCATGATTGCCGAGCAATATCTGATTGCTGCCGAGGCTTATCTGGAAGATGGCAATGCGCCTGAAGCTGCCAAGTATCTGAATGCCTTGCGCAGCAGCCGTATTCAAGGGTATGTGGACGAGACATTCTCCGATACAGGCGATTTGAGGCAGGCAATACGTGATGAACGTACCAAAGAACTTGTAGGTGAAGGTTTTCATTTTTACGACCTGAAACGTTGGAAGTTAGGCTTTAACCGCTCGGATACAGAGCAGGTAACTGGAGTGCAGTCGACTGTTTCTTATTTCTCAAAACTGGAAATCGAGGCAGGTGATTACCGCTTTACATGGCCTATCCCGAAAGCTGAAATAGATGCTAACCCGCAGTTGAAGGACGAACAGAATCCGGGATATTGATGAAGCAGCCTGTAAAGGCAGATTGATTGGAAAAACTTTCCTATTGATAAGTTGACTGTTGTGAACAGTCTTGAATAAGAAGGAAGAGGAAAGTGTGGTAAACTTCCTCTTCCTTTTTTCTTCTCATCGGCCGGTTAATGGCTGCTAAAGTACTTTGAATGAAACCTTATCGCTTAATTTTAAATCGAACTACATGAAACAGAAAATATTTATCGCACTGTACTGTTTGCTGTCAGTGTTTGTAATTACAGCCTGTTCTGATGATGATGAAAACATACGTCCTGTCGACCCGGATGAGTTATTGTTTAAAGTAACGGAACTGGAGGCTTCTACTACCAGCTATACTTTTCAAATAGATGTTTCCAGTAACCGGATTCCTTATTTGTGCTTGTATGTGGACAAGGAGGTTATAGACAAGATTCCCCGTCCCGAACTCCATAATTACCTGATGGAGGATTTGAAAAAACAGGCTGAAGCCAAAGGTGTTGCTTTTGAAGAATATTTAGGAACTATCTCTCATCGTGGTTCTATTTCCAAGCATACAATCAGTAATCTGCTTGCCGGAAAGATGTACGAACTGGTACTTTTCGGCATTAATGGTACGGAGGCTGCCAAGAAACCTCACTGTCACTATTTCCAGACTTGGAAGGTAGACCCTATTTCCTGTAATTTCGATGTGCAAGTCGATGTGTCGGGCAAGAATCCGATAATTGATGTGAAGCCGGAAAATAAAGAAACTCAGTGGTACTGTTGCGTTATCGACAGACCTACATTTGATGCTGCCAAGGCGCAGGGTATGAATGAGGCGCTTATCCTTCAAAGCTATTTCAGCCAGGAACTGGATTATTATCTGGGTATGATGGCACCCGATGGAAATGTAACTCAGGAAATATTGGATGAGGTTCTTGCCATGTTACTGCGCACCGGTGACCAACAGTTGGAACTTTCGGGAAGCGGCATATTAGCGGATACCGAATATATATGGATGGGGATTGCAGTTTATGTGACATCCGATTATGAACTGATGTTTATTTCTGATATCACAATGAAGAGCTTTAAGACGAAACCTGCCGAGATGAAAGAGACAACTTTCGAACTTGAAGTAGATAATATCAGACAAACAAAGGCGCATGTCAAGATTACGCCGTCCGACTTGAAGCAGGTGTATGTATGTCGCATCGAAGAGCTTAACCCTACTACAGAGAAGATGAGTCCTGATGAACTTGCCAGACATATTGTGGCAACCAACCCGTGGATTCAGTTTGAAGCTCAAGCACATGGTGTTATTGAATATGAAAACCGCGGTTTGATACCGGGAACGAAACATTGTATGGTGGCTTTCGGTTATGAAGGCGGTATCTGTACAAAGGTGGCCCGTAGAGATTTTGATCCGGCTCCTCCAGCCGACCCGAATACTGTTGAGTTTGAAGTGGAAACATTGAATGTTACTTCGGATGAGATATCTCTGAAGGTGACTCCAAGCGAAGAATCGGTATATTATATTCCGTTACTTTATCCTGCCAGCGAAGATAAGGAAGTCATTAAAGGCAGACTGATGTCGAGCTGGAACCAAGTGCTGTATCAAACCCAGCAGCAACTGAATCCTTATGCTACTATTTGGACAATTATTGCACAGAGTGCTTATCTGGGTACTGAGTCTATGAGCTATTCTGATATGATACCCGGTGAAAAATATACGTTGATGATACTTACTTTCAACAAAGAAGGAATTTGTAGCGATAAAGATTTCAGGGAGAATTTTGTTACAATACCAGGGCTTTCGTCCACAACGAAAGTAGACGGTATGAAAACATTCGGTATTTTCAACGGTGATGATGAGAAGGGTGATATTTTCGGTCAGCCTGAAGCTACTAAAGGAAGAGCCATTATAGCTTTGTCTTTTAATAGTACACCCGATGTGAAGGAGGCTTTCTCGAGTTCCGGTTTCAACGAACCTACATTGGATGAACTTGACCCGAACCAATTACCGGACAGTGAAATAATCAGTTCCAGTGCACTGAATTGGTCGTCTATGGATGCACGTCGTCCTCATATGTTTCTGGTGGCAGATTGGGGTGCAGACCTCATTGCTTATTCGTTTGGCGTGAACGAAAAAGGTGAGCGCGGTACCATTGCCCGTGCTCAGATTCCGGTTCCTTCACAAAATAATGTTGGTAATATTCAGGATTTAAAAGATTTGGTAGATGAGCTGAATGGCAAATCAGCTTCTGCTTTCATGAAACCGGAAATGCCGGCTTGGGAAAAATCCAAGAAAGAAATAGACATCAGAAAATGCATGGGTACACGTTTGGACAACGACGGACAGGAAGTGAAAGTTCCTTTACGTCCTGAAGAACCGAAAAAAATGTCCATGAAGCAAGTATGGGGTAAGAAATTCTACCTTCCGGTGGCAAATCCCATCTGAAAACAACTCGTAGGACAGAAAAAAGAACATGTTTGTAACTGATTAAACGTACCAAAATGAAAACAAAATTATTATACTTGCTTCCCATACTATGTTTTGTACTGGCAAGCTGTAACGATGATGATGAGCCTGTGATAAATCTTTCCCAACAGGACTTTACGGATATTCCGTATGATGGCGCTACCATACAAGTGGATGTGAATTCTGCTTCCAAGTGGTATGCTGAGAGTGTAGATGCCCCTTGGATTACGATTCCTGATGCCGGTAAGGTAGGAGAGACAACCTTAGACATAATGATTGAAGGAAACTTGGCAGAGGAAAGCCGTACCGGACAAGTGAAGTTAACAGCAGGCGGGGAGGTACAGATGTTGACGTTCACCCAAAACGGTAAGCCTGTCGGTGAGGAGCTGACTTATCGTATTCCTATTGTTTTCCATGTGCTTTACAATGATCCTTCGGATGATACGCAAAATATTCCAGCTGAGAATATTTATGAAATTCTTAATTTTGCGAATCAGGCTTATGCTCAAAATGGCATTAAATTGGAATTTGTACCTGCCATTACCGATCCCTCTGGCAATGTATTGAAAGAAGCGGGGGTTGACCGTGTGAACTGGGTGTCACCTACTATTGACCCGACTCTTGTAATGGAAACCAGCGGAAGGGAGTATATACACTTATTGTGGGATCCCAACCAATATGTCAATATTTTGCTCTATAACTTTACTTACCAGAATATTCTGGGTATTTCCACTTTCCCGCTTGTTCCTAAATCACATCCGCTACCGGGAATGGAAACAGTAGAGGATATGAACATTACGTTGGAAAATCTGAACCATATGCGTTGTGTGTCATTGAACAGTTCGTGGATTCTGGGTTCGGCACGCGATCCGCTGGCTGGATACATCGATCCGCAATTGTTGGCACGTCAAACTTATTCGGGTGTGACGCTTGCTCACGAATTGGGACATTATTTCGGTTTGCGTCATGTATTTGCCGAGTCACCCAATGGTGCTTGTATAGATACCGACTATTGTGAAGATACTCCTTCATATGACAAATCTAATGATTATGACCTTTATGTACAATACATCTGGCAGGAGGAACAGTTTAATCCGAACTTCCCGAATGAATTTAATTGGAAGGATGTATTTATGCGTACACCTTGTGCCGGTGGTGAACAGTTTGAGTCGCATAACCTGATGGACTATTCATATGGATTTATGGATGAATTTACTGCCGACCAGCGAAAGCGTATGCGTCATGTGCTGGATTACAGTCCTTTGATCCCAGGCCCAAAACAGACACGCAGCTGCTTGAGCCGTTCGGTAAAAGGTCTTATAGATTTGCCGCATGAGATTGCAATATGCGGTCTGGACGGTACTTATAGCCGAAAAATTAAAGATTGATTCAAATCAGTATCAGTTCTTCCTTAATTCCGCAACACTATTATAAAATATTTTTTTTAAGTACCTGAGCAACAAA
>CABSGW010000193.1 GCA_902477365.1 uncultured Prevotellaceae bacterium | reverse complement strand
GGGGATCCTCGACAAGGGCGCTCAGGTCTTTTTAACTACCAGGATGCGGTTGACATGCGGCAGCCGGTAGCACTTGCCGTAGAGCCTTCGCGGCCAGGCGGTGAAGGAGTGATGCCCGACCGGTTGCCATTGGCTGTTTCGGGTGATAAAGGACCGGTGGCGGCGGTTGGTGAGGTGCAGCCTCTCTCCGAACTGATTGATCAGGAAGATGAGCCGGAACATGTGGTGAAAGAAGTTGTGCCCGAACCGATAGCGGAGAAAACACCGGTTAAGCAAGTGAGGGAGGATACCAAAGAGCCTGTCAGGGAAGCCCATTGGGACGATACGGGAATTTTGTCCGGACAACCGGACAGGCACCATGAAAGCGGATGGAGTGCCGGAATGTATGCCACCAATCTGCCCGGTGGTAAGTCGGCCGACCGATATGCGGGGTATGGGGTGCTTCGCGGAAACATGTTGATTGCCTCTTCCGGAGAAAGTGCTTCAAAGCTGGATCAGGTGTATGCCGAGATTCTGACTCAGAACGTACACCGGGAGGTAGAGACACGCTACAAGCATCGTCAGCCGTTGACGCTGGGTGCTACGTTCAGTTATCGCTTGAATCGGCGTTGGGCTGTTGGTACCGGACTTACCTATACGCTGCTTTCTTCCGATCTGGAGTCGGGTAGCGAATCGAACTATTACAAGAGCGAGCAGCGGTTGCACTATGTGGGCATTCCGTTGAACGTGACTTATTCACTTTGGCGGAACAGGGTGTTTACTTGTTATCTGTCGGCGGGTGTGGAGGCGGCTCTCTGTGTGGACGGTACGCTGGAGACCGATTATGTGGTGAATAACGAGTCGAAAGAACACAACCGGGAACATGTCCGCGTCAGTCAGTTGCAATGGTCGCTCCATGCTGCCGGCGGCGTAGAGGCAAAGTTGTGGCGTAACTGGGGCGTTTATGCCGAACCGGGTGTGGGATATTATATCAAGGACGGTAGCGACTTGCAAACCTTCTATAAAGATAAGCCGTTAAACTTCAGTTTGCAATTCGGGTTACGGTATACTTATTGAGAAAGCGTGGGCGTTTGTGCCGGAAAGAGATGGTAAACGAGTGATACCGGTAAAGTGGGATTGTCCGCTTTGCCGGTATTTCAGTTCAGCAGCTTTTTGTTCGTATTCGGCTTGCCGAATTGTCAGTTCGTCGGAAAACGCTTGCGGGAGGGCGTGTCTTTGGCTACTTTTGAAGCTCTTTACAAAAGTAGTTAAACAGGATGAATCTATGTAGGTATTTTGCCGTAGTATGCGGAATTTGGGGTGCTGGCATCTGTCTGACAGGTTACGGTCAGGTCAAGGTGGAAACGGAATTCATTCCCTACTCGGGGATGGAAAATGAGGACAAGGAACGGCTGGGTGGAGGACTGATGCAGCGGGTGGCGGTGGAGGGGACCGTTCCGCTGTCTGTTCGTAACGACAGTGTGAAAGGGCTTCGGTTGTGGGCGTTGGGTTTGCACGGTGTTTATGGGCGTTTGTGTAACCAGGGAGAAGCCGCACGGTTGTTACCGGCCGACCTGCTGAATGTGAGTATGAATGTCATGCATCGGCGCAGTTTGTCGGCAAGGTGGTCGATGGTTGTCTCGGCCGGGGCAGGTATGTATGCTCCTTTGGATGAGATAAGGGGACATAGCGTGCTGTTTAATGGAGGGGTATTGTTCTCTTACAAATTGAAGGAACGTATGTCGCTGGGTGGAGGCGCGGCCGTTACCAACTCCCTCGGACTGCCGATGCTGGTTCCGGTTGTCTTGTTCGACTGGCGCACGCAGGGACGGTATGAGTTGAGCATACAGATGAGCGGCGGTGTCAAGGTGTCGGTTTCGCGGAAAATGAACGAACGCTTCCGGTGGCGCTTGGTGGCGATGGAGATGGACGGAATGACGTCGGTAGTCAGTCGCGAGGGGAAATCCCTGATTTATGCGTTTATGCAAATGCGCTCGTATGTGTGTCCGGAACTGAAGGTGGGCAAATCCACCACATTGTATGTGGGTGGAGGCGGCAGTTTGCTGCGCGGTGTCAAGGTGTCGGAACGTAGTTTGACGACTTTCTACAAGAGTTTGACGAAGGATGAGTTCCTTTTTAAGCCGTCCGCTACTTTTTTGCTGGGTATGCGCTATGGCTTCTGAGTGATAATCCGTATATTTGTTGCATGGCATTGTCTTATGATTTGAATGGTTGGTGCGTATGGTGAGGTATTTGATTGTAGAGGATGAACGTTTTGCCTATGAGGAGCTTCAACGCATGATGGTGCGTTTGCGGCCCGATTACGAGTTGGCGGGCTGGACAACCGGGGTGGAACAAACCGTTTTGTTCCTGCGTGCCAATGCCGTTGATGTGGTTTTGATGGATGTACGCCTGACGGATGGCAACTGTTTTGAGGTGTTTGAACAACTGAGCCTGTCAGTTCCTATTATCTTTGTTACGGCCTATGACGAGTATGCCTTGCAGGCCTTTAAGGTAAACAGTGTGGACTATTTGTTGAAGCCGGTAGAAGAGAAGGAATTGCAGGCGGCGTTAGATAAATTCGATCGCAATGCCTTACCCGGCATCCAGAGTGAGGAGGTCCGCTCGCTGGGCAGTTCGTTGTTGGCCGGTTGCCGGAAAAACCGTTTCCTGGTGCAGAGCGGCAATACTTACGGATATGTGGAGACAGGGCAGGTTGCCTTCTTTTATAGCGAAGACAAAAGGGTGTTGCTGCATACCCTGCAAGGTAAACGTTACGTGGTGAATTATACGTTGGAGCAACTGGAGACCATGTTGGACGAACGTGCTTTTTTCCGTGTTTCGCGCAACTGCATGGCGCAACTGTGCACCATCAGCCGGGTCAGCCGTTATTTCAATGGTCGGTTGAAGGTGAGCTTTGAGCCGGCTTGCCCGCAGGAGGTGTTGGTAAGCCGGACACGTGTTCCCGCTTTTTTACAATGGTTGGATGGGAAATAAAGAACTAAGAAGTGTTTGGGAGGGCAAGAAGAATCTGTTGCTCTTTGTATTGGTCATCACTTTGGCTTCATTGGCTTTTGTGTGTATGGAGTATGTGGTGAGCGGCCGAGAAGATACACTGTCCAAACGATTGTTCCTGTTTGCCGTGAACTATCCGTTTTACTTGTTCTTGGGCAGCATCGACTATGTCATCGTTAAGTGGATTCATACCAAGTGGAGTGACAAGAGCTATCTGTTTTGTACCATAGCAAGTCTGGTCTTTTCAGCTTGTGTGGTCAATGCATTGGCGTTTTCGTGTAATTTTTTGCTGGCGTTCTTTGTGGAAAACCAAATCAAAGTGGTGTTTCTGCTCATCACGCTTTCTGTGTGGAACAGCATCATTGTGTTGGCCGTTGAATTGTATCTGTATAGCCGTTTCAGGCTGGAGGCCGAGCGGAAACTGGCTGAGGTGAATCGGGAAAAGATACAGTACCAGTACGATGCGCTTAAGAACCAAATTAATCCGCACTTCCTGTTTAACAGCCTGAATGTGCTGGCCTCACTGGCCTATCAGGACGCCGATAAAACCAATCGCTTTGCTAAAAAACTGTCCGGCGTCTACCGCTATTTACTGGTAAACAACGAGCAACGCACCGTTACCCTGCAAGAGGAACTGGCCTTTGTGGACTCTTTTGTGTACCTGCAACAGATCCGTTTCGGTACGGCATTCCAGTTTGAGATTGTGGGACACGAGGAGCACGGCAAACGCAAACTGATTCCCGTCAGCCTGCAACTGTTGGTAGAGAATGCTCTGAAGCACAATATCAGCACGGCCGAACGCCCCTTGTTTGTGCATGTATGTGTGGATAGCGAGGGAGTCACGGTAAGTAATAATTTGCAGTTGCGCAGCTCGGTAGACCGGAGCGGATGGGGGCTGGGCAGCCTGCAGAAGCAATATGCCGTCTATCGGTTGGCAGTGGAGATACGGCAAACCGAAAGCGTTTATTCCGTTCATCTGCCTTTCTTGCCGGAAACGTAAAAAACGGGTGTAACATCTTGATTCCGTTGTTTCCCTGCTTTTGTAACATTTTTGTAACATCTCTGTAACATTGCAATAATCCCTGCAATGTACTTTTGCAACAAATTTTAAACATTTGATTTCCATGGATATTATTTTTCTAGGAATTGTTATTTTTCTCTTTGTACTGGCCGTGTTCGATTTGTCGGTGGGGGTAAGCAATGACGCGGTGAACTTCCTTAATTCGGCCATTGGTGCCAAGGCCGCTTCGTTCAAGACCATTATTATTGTTGCGGCTGTCGGAGTGTTTATGGGCGCGGCTATGAGTAACGGTATGATGGACATTGCGCGCCATGGTATTTTCAGGCCCGAACAGTTCAGTTTTTACCAGCTCATGTGTATTTTCATGGCCGTGATGGTAACGGATATCATTCTACTTGATATCTTCAACTCCATGGGGATGCCCACCTCCACCACCGTGTCGATGGTGTTCGAACTGTTGGGAGCTACGTTTGCCCTGGCCATTATGAAGATGGCGGCCGATACAACCGGAGTGTTGACTTTTACGGATCTGCTGAATACCGAGAAGGCGCTTTCCGTTATTCTGGGTATTTTCCTTTCTGTGGCCATTGCTTTCTTCTTCGGAACGCTGGTACAGTATCTGTCCCGTTTGC
>CABSGW010000192.1 GCA_902477365.1 uncultured Prevotellaceae bacterium | reverse complement strand
CGTTTTCTATAAGGATCGCAGAGGTAGTAGCATACGGTTAATTAATTTGTTGGGAGGAGATTTTTTTCCTTTTCCGAAAGATGAGGATGTGTTACTCGATTTTATCCGTTCTTTTTCAGATTCTGAATCCATCATTCTTGATTTTTTCTCAGGCTCAGCCACTACGGCTCATGCTGTGATGAAGTTGAATGCCGAAGATGGCGGAAAGCGTAATTTTATATTGGTACAATTGCCCGAGTGTACGGATGAAAAGAGCGAGGTCTATAAGGCCGGTTATCAAACTATCTGCGAGCTAGGTAAGGAGCGTATCAGGCTTGCCGGAGCGAAAATAAAGAAAGGAGTAGGGGTGTCTGCAATGAATTTGGATGTCGGCTTTCGTGTATTTAAGTGTGACAGTACTAATTTGAAGGATACATTTCATATCCCCGATGTTTATACTCAAGCGATGTTGTCTGATATGCTGGACGGTGTCAAAACAGACAGGACTGATTTGGATCTGTTGTTTGGGTGTTTGTTACATTACGGAATGTCCTTGTCTTCCTCTGTCTGTCAGGAAACCATTGGTTCCTGTACCATTTACAATGTTAGTCAAGGATCTTTGATAGCCTGTTTTAATGCCCTTATTACAGAAGATGCTGTTGACTATATACAAAGAAAACGGCCAGAGCACATTCTTTTTCGTGAAAATAGTTTCAGCGGAATGGTCCATAAGCAAGTTGTTTTTGAATCTTTAAAACAACAAATGGGTTGGAGTCAGTTGGATGTAAATAGGCGTATTAAACTTATTTGATTCCGGATAAGTATGAAGTTAAAGTTTAAGTACCAACATTTTCAAGCAGAGGCCGTGCGTGCTGTTACAGACGTATTTCGGGGACAACAGAACAATCAAGTAGTGGGGAATTTGCACAGCGCAAGGCAGCATGTGAACGCAGGTGCTGGTAATGGACCGTTAACGATTGATCAGAATCTTCTGTTACAGAATATCCGTACTGTTCAACAACGCCAAGAGTTGGAACTCACCGAACAATTAAAAGGTGGGGAACTGCATTTGACTGTTGAAATGGAAACCGGAACCGGTAAGACGTATACTTATCTTAAAACTATGTTCGAATTGAACAGACTGTATCAATGGACTAAATTTATGATTGTTGTACCCAATGTGGCTGTTCGTGAAGGTGTCTGTAAGAGTTTTGAAATGATGCAAGATCATTTTACGGCAGAATACGGTAAACGTATGCAGTTTTTTGTGTACAATTCCTTGCATCCGGCTTTTCTTGAGCAATTTGCCAACACCACAGGTATGCATGTCATGCTTATCAATATGCAGGCGTTCAGTGCCCGCGGAATGGATGCCCGGCGCATTTACATGCAATTAGACAGTTGCTGTTCACGCCGGCCTATTGAGCTGATACAGGAAACACGCCCTATTTTGATCATAGACGAACCGCAAAGCGTATTGGGTGCTAGCAAGAGGAATATAACCCGTGAACGGTTGCGGGAGTTCTGTCCGTTGTTTACCTTACTGTATTCAGCTACCCACCGGAAGAGCGACCGATATAATATGGTCTTTCAACTGGGTTCGTTGGATGCATACACTCAAAAGTTGGTGAAAAAAGTTTGTGTCAAGGGAATAGAGCGGGTGGGCTGTACGGCAGCAAGCGGTTATTTATATTTGGAACGTATTGTTGTAGGTCAAGGTATTATAAAAGCACGTATCGAATTTAATGCCATGACTCCAAAAGGAGTGACACGTGTTCGTAAATTTGTTGGTTGCGGGTTCGATGTGAATAAACAGAGTGGGTATTTACACGAATATCCGGCTCATTGTTTGATCGAAAACATGGACGGTATGACGGGTACCGTTACACTCCGGAATGGGTGGACATTGCACGAGGGAGATGTTCTGGGAGATATTCATGAAGATTTGCTCCGAAGAATTCAAATCAGGGAAACAATTATCTCACACATAGAACGGGAAGAAAAGCTTTTCTATCGGGGAATAAAAGTGCTTTCTTTATTTTTTATTGATCAGGTGGAAAACTATCGGCAATACCGGTCAGACGGAGTGGGGGCAGGGAAGTATGCGCGTATGTTTGAGGAGGAATACGATTTGGTATTGAATGGTATGACTGCAAATATACGCAATCAGGAATATGTACGTTACCTGAAAAGATTGCCCGCTTCAGCGATCCATCAAGGTTATTTTTCACGCGATAAGAATGGTTGTTTCGTCAATTCATCATCAGGTAAAGATGCTTCCGTGAGCCGTGATCATACAGCTTACAATTTAATAATGCGCAATAAAGAACGTTTGTTGAGTCTCGATGAACCGGTCCGTTTTCTTTTTTCCCATTCAACCCTCAAGGAGGGGTGGGACAATCCCAATGTGTTCCAGATTTGTGCCTTGAAAAGAACGGATAATGAGCTGAAAAAACATCAGGAAATAGGACGCGGTATGCGACTTTGTGTCAATCAGTATGGAGAGCGTCAGGACGTAGATACTCTTGGTAAGGATTTTTTTGATGTCAATGTGCTGACCGTCATTGCCAATGAAAGTTATACCGCCTTTTCTGAAAAACTCCAGACAGAGATGGTTAAGTATGTAGGTAACAGCCCTGACAAGATAATAGCCTCTTCGCCCGAAGGGAATATTCTTAGGCCGCTTGATGCACGTCGTATGAGGGGAACACCTGTTGTTTCAGTAACTGAAATGGAAGCGATTGCAGTGTCGAAACAAATTTATACCCCTCCTTTTAGTGCTGTAAATGTAGATACTTCCGATTGGCTGGAAAGGACGATCCAGACGATAGATGGTAAATTGGATGTAACAGGCATGCATTTTGTTGTTCATCGTGGAACCTTACAAGCAGCTGACGGGGCGCTTTATAATCGCTTTTCCAGTAAAACGGATCACAATTGTCGTACTGTTCATGTGTCAACTATGGGGCTGGGTAAGAGAAAATATGATCTGATCGGACAACTGGCAGCGGCAACACTGTTGACGCGTGGCCTGGTAGTCTGTATTTTGCAAGGAGTTCGGCCCGAAACCTTTCAGCAGTTTAAGATGAATCCGGATTTGTTTATTGTTGAGGTTGCCAAGTTGATTAATGAGCAGAAAACAACTTGTTTACAAAAGCATATCACTGAAACCTGACATAGGGCTGTTCAATGTTCATGATCTTAGGCTTATCGGTATGTATTACAGTTTGTCTGTATGCGTAGGACGTATAAAAGAAAGCATTCAATATTCGCGTTTTGTTGAATATTGAATGCCTGCTGGTAAACCCATTACGTAGGCGATTGTTCTGCTTTTACCGTCCGTTTATAACCGGTCTGAGTTGAAGCCGATGATTTGTCGGATCTCCTTTAGTGTCGCAGCTGCACTCTCACGTGCTTTTTCAGCACCTTCTTTAGCTATTTTTTCCAGCAATACGGTGTCGGCTGCATACTCATTGATGCGTTCGCGTATAGGGGCTATTTTAGCACAGATATCTTCAGCCAACTGTTTTTTCAGGTCACCATAGCGTATGGAGCAATCGTTCCATTTCTCATTAAAGTAAGCCAATGTATCGGGCGTAGAGCATATTTCCATGAAAGTGAATAAGTTCTTGATAACTTCCGGTTTTTCGCTGTTGGGTGTTTGCGGCCCCATATCTGTTACCGCTTTCATCACTTTCTTACGAATGGTCTTTTCGTCATCGCACAGGTAAATGCAGTTTCCTTCGCTTTTTCCCATTTTTCCACTTCCGTCCAGTCCTGGAATTTTAATGGCTGTTGCCGAGAGAGAGAAGTTTTGTGGCTCGGGAAAGAAGTCTACGTTATAGATGCTGTTGAAGCGGCGGGCACACTTGCGGGCCATTTCCATATTCTGTTCCTGGTCTTTTCCTACGGGCACTTTTATTGCCTTATGTTGCAGAATGTCTGCGGCCATCAGCGTGGGATAGGTAAAAAGACCCGCGTTTACGTTGTCAGGCTGTTTACGTGCTTTCTCTTTGAATGACGTCACGCGGCTCAATTCTCCTATGTAGGTATTCATGTTCAGGTAAAGATAGAGCTCCAGTGTTTCGCGCACATCGCTTTGTATATAGATAGTCGCTTTTTGGGGATCAATGCCACATGCCAGATATTCGGCTAAAATGGTACGCACGCTTTGGCGGATGTCCTCAGGTTTGGGATGCGTAGTCAGCGAATGCCAGTCTGCAATGAAAAACAGACAATTATATGCGTTTTGCATATTTACAAAACTTGTTACTGCACCAAAATAGTTTCCTAAATGCAGGTGTCCGGTCGGACGTATACCGCTAACTACCGTTTCCATACGATTGTATCCTTTATTTATTGTTGGTTATCAAAATGTGGTACAAAGATACGCATAAAAACTGAAAAAAGAGAAATGTGTCGAATGTCATACACATTTTGGCCAAGAAGAGGCTGTCTGCCTTAGGAGCGGAGTAGTTGTTGTAAAGAACGAGAAGGGCTGTTTGTTTCAACGAACTGCCCTTCTCGTTGAAACATGCTCGGCATCTGTGTGCGCCATCCAGGTAAAATAAAGATGAAAAAAAGAGCGCAAAATTTGGAACTTATAGAAATTAGTCGTAATTTTGCATCGCTTTTGAAATGAAAGACGGGCGTTTAGCTCAGCTGGTTCAGAGCATCTGCCTTACAA
>CABSGW010000191.1 GCA_902477365.1 uncultured Prevotellaceae bacterium | reverse complement strand
AATACTTTAAGTATGAATTAGTTGGCTAATTTTATAGGATTTAATGAATATCCCTTTTTATTGGGAAGAGAATTTCTGTCTGTTGTTATATGAATCCTTTGATAGCAATCACCTTTTTATTTGTTGAATTTGCTATATACAACAGTAATAGACAAATCCCCAGTTTCCCCACCTATGAGTTTAGTGCTTTTTAAACCAAGTTCATTACGAATACGTGAGATGTTTCCGGTTGATCCGTAGGTTGTTGTAACCGGCACTAAAACAACTTGATTCCAATCTTCATTAGCTGCCTCCCAAATGGCATATTTTGCAATCCTTGTTTCTTCTGAATCACTTGGTAACACACCTGCACCTTTGTTTCGCTCGTTTTGAAGCTTTACAATGAGTTGTGCCAGATTGTTGAATGTGTAGGAGTTATACTTCCTATTATATTGACTGATATAGCTTTCTTTTCCATCAGCTATTTTTCGTTCCTCAAAGAACTTATATAATTGAGACTTTGGTAACAATAGTATGGTTGGTGGAATCTCTAATTTATAACTACTCTCTGTTATGTTGTTTTTACGTGGGAAAGTAATTTTGGCACTATTGATGGTGTCATTGTAATGTCCATTATAAATTTCATTGATCGGTAACGTTACTGCTGTAAAGAGTCCCGCTGGAGTTTTTAAATAGGTGCATTCCTTGTCAGCTACTAATGGTTCAAGATTCTTATTTTCTATATGAGTATTTTGTAAAACCTCTTCGGTGGCAGCCATTCTGCTTACTCCGTTATAGATAGAATCCTCCATCTGATATCGGAAATAGACATTAAGAGTAGAAACGTCAATAGACATCATCGCTCCATTTCCCGAAATCGTTTTGATGTAGAAACCAGGGCAGACGTGTCGGATAAAATTAAATGAGTTTTTAAAGTAATCGGGATTCTTATAGTACTGATTTAGTATGAATGTTCCGTATTCACGAGGGAGTTTAATTTGTATATTTCTATAGACGCCGGAAGAACTACTCGATTCATTTTTCAGGTCTCTTACCGAAAATGTCAACTCTTTATGTATCGCTGTTGGAGCTTTGTTTATGTATTGTAAAGGATCAATGTCGGTGTAATAGGCAACATCTTCTTTCATGACGTTCAGCGTATCCAGTTCATAAACTCCTATTTTGAGGGAGTTTAGTGAATCGCCATAGTAACTGCTGACATATAGGCGTAAATCAATAGAATCGGCCTCAATGTCGCCATTTTCGGCCTTGACCATCATGGATGCATCCGGCAACTTGTAGTCATCTTGAAGATAGAATTGAGCCAGAAAGTCGCCTGTTGTTGTAGCGTTGGTTTCCGGATCTGTAACACGTCCCAGATAACATAACTCGGTTGTGGCCAATACCGAATCTGTTGCAAAAGATTCGGAATAAACTTTGTATACAGCCTGAGAAATGTTTAATTCATCTTCATCAGGCATAATATTCCCACCTAAAGCGTTGGTATTGTCATCGCACGCTGTAAAGAAACACAGGGCGACCATAAGGGCCGCCCAAGTGTGGATGTGATGTTTTATTGTGTTCACAATCAATGAATTTTGATTTATGTTTATTCTCTTCCTTCAACAATAAGATCGTAGAAGTCACCAAAACGAGTTGCATAATCGTCTCCATTTTGGTATTCCAGCAGAGGAATATTACGGTCTTTAGCATATTGTAAAATTTCAGGAACAGCTCCTTCGCTACCTTGTATGACACCGTCAGAATAATTAATGGCCAGTTTCATTAAATCATCTGACATTTCATAAGTCAAACCTTGCGCATTGATTAATTCTTGGTTCGTGTCCCTGAACTGTAAGCATTCTTTGAAGTTTTCACCTAAGGGTTTGTGAAGTTCTTTGTCGTAAATGGAAAATACCACTTTCGCATCACGGAAAGGAGGTTCATCCTTATAGGCAGTCTTTATATATATGGGGGCAATGGAAGACATCCATCCATGACAGTGGATAATATCCGGACACCAGCGAAGTTTTTTCACCGTCTCTAACACACCCCGGGCATAAAAAATAGCACGCTCGGCATTGTCTTCATATTCGTTTCCTTCCGGATCGCATGCCATGCAACGCTTCTGGAAGTAGTCGTCATTGTCAATAAAGTAGACTTGCATACGGGCTGCTTGAATAGAAGCAACCTTGATGATTAGTGGATGATCTGTATCATCAATGATAATATTCATTCCCGATAAACGAATTACTTCATGCAATTGGTTTCTGCGTTCATTGATATTACCCCACTTAGGTAAAAAAGTACGTATTTCCCTGCCGCCGTCTTGAATAGCTTGAGGGAGTTGGCGTCCAACATTTGCCACATGCGATTCAGTAACGTATGGGACAATTTCTTGTGTGATGAATAAGATTTTTTTGGCTTTCATTCGTATGCGATCCTATATTTTAAAGGCAAAGATACGAAAAAAAAACGGCATTAGCTCATTTATATAAGGAACTGATTTCTTTTTCTGGTTAAAAACTGTGATATTTCTGTTGAATCGCTTCGCTATGTGGACAGAATTCTGTTATTTTGCACGCAATTTTAACGTCTCAATCAATCGAAGATGAAAGTCATAGATTCAATTATAGATTTAAAAAAACAGCTAGAGCAGGCAAGCTCTGACGGAAAGACGATAGGTTTGGTTCCTACAATGGGGGCGTTGCACAAGGGGCATGCTTCGTTGGTGGAGCGTAGCGTTCGTGAAAATGACATTACGGTTGTAAGTGTTTTTGTAAATCCTACTCAGTTCAATGATAAAGGCGATTTAGAAAAATATCCTAGAACGTTGGAGGCAGACTGTGCTCTCTTAGAAAAAGAAGGAGCTTCTATTGTTTTTGCTCCATCTGTTGATGAGGTGTATCCAGAACCGGATGAACGTGTCTTTAGTTATCCTCCGGTTGATACGGTGATGGAGGGGGCATTCCGTCCGGGGCATTTTAATGGAGTTTGTCAGATTGTAAGTAAGCTGTTTGATATCGTGAAGCCTCATCGGGCTTATTTTGGCGAGAAAGATTTCCAGCAAATTGCAGTTATTCGTGCAATGGTTAATGCACTGAGTCTGCCGGTACAAATATGCCCATGTCCGATTGTTCGCGAACAAGATGGTTTGGCTTTGAGTAGTCGTAATACGTTGTTGACACAAGAGGAACGTGCCATTGCGTTAAAAATTTCGCAGACATTGTTCAGTAGTTTGCTTTATGCGAAGACACATACATTGGATGAAACAAAGCAGTGGGTTGTTGATACAATAAACGAAGAGGCCGGTTTGGAAGTGCAATATTACGAGATTGTGGATGGATGCTCTCTACAAACGTTAGCTGATTGGGACGATTCCGACTATATCGTGGGATGTATAACCGTCTTTTGCGGTAAGATACCGGTTCGTTTGATAGACAATATTAAATACAAAGCAGTTGATTGCTGAAATTGATAAATAAAGAGAGAATATGATGATTGAAGTTCTGAAGTCGAAAATCCATTGTGCGAGGGTGACTGAAGCCAATTTGCATTATATGGGAAGTATTACCCTTGATGAGGATTTGATGGATGCTGCAAACTTGTTGGCTGGGGAACGTGTTTATATTGTAAATAACAACAATGGAGAACGTTTCGATACCTATATAATAAAGGGAGAACGTGGTAGCGGGTGTGTATGCCTGAATGGTGCGGCAGCTCGTAAAGTTCAAGTTGGAGACATCGTAATCATAATGTCTTATGCGTTAATGGATGCTGAAGAGGCTAAAATCTTTAAGCCGACAGTTGTATTTCCTGATTCCGAAACCAATCACTGTATCTAAGATTTAGATAACCCTATATAATAAAAACTCCTTGTATTTTAAGTTAGAAGAAAATACAAGGAGTTTTTATATAGATTGAGACGATCCATTAGTGTTCGCACAATTCTGTTAGGATGCCGATGGTTGATTTGGGATGTAGAAAGGCGATATTAAGATTTTCCGCACCTTTTCTGGGTGCTTTGTCTATCAGTTTAATTCCAGCCGCTTCTACTTCAGCCAATGCTTGAGCCACTCCGTCTTCTACACAGAAGGCCAAATGATGGATGCCTTCCCCTCGTTTCTCTATGTATTTAGCAATGGTGCTATCAGGCGAGTTTGCCTCTAGTAGCTCCAATTTAACTTCTCCGCATTTTAAGAAAGCCGTTTTTACCTTTTGATCGGCTACTTCTTCAATATTATAACATGTCAGACCAAGTACTTTCTCAAAATAGGGAAGTACACGCTCAATGCTTTCAACAGCAATACCAATGTGTTCTATGTGTGAAATTTTCATGGGTAATATAATTTTGATAATATGCAAAGTAATAAAAAAGAATAGACGCAGCGAAATTTTTGAACCAAAATCTCTTCATAGGATCTTTGTTTTTTCAAGTGTATATAGTCTTGGTATATATTAAGGTGTCGTATTTCATAATAACGCCATGCCAACTCTTAATACACATAGTACTTCTTCTTCACTATTTTCCTTTTACTATTTCAAAAAACGTCCTGGGCAGCTTGTCAAAAAAAGCTGCCCAGGACGTTTTTTGTAGCAGGCGTGTCCGTTTAGGGCGGTTTGTCCGATGAGGGATTCGGTTTATCGGCTCTTTCAGTTCGTTTTTTTGTTGCTCTGCGGTGTTCCTATTGTTTCTTTTGCTCTTCTCTTTCTC
>CABSGW010000190.1 GCA_902477365.1 uncultured Prevotellaceae bacterium | reverse complement strand
GGAAGCAACGGGGGCTCCGCCGCCTCTACCGATGCCGTACCCTTTACCCTGACTTTCACAGGTTGGGCAGGCGAAAGCGCGCCTTATACACAAACAGCGACGGTTGCTGGTATTACAAAGGACAATTCGGCGGTAACAGGCCCTGCAACGCCAACGGATGCAACTAATGCCGCCAATTCCGGGGTAAAGTGGAGTGCACAAGGAGACAACTCGCTAACCTACACAGCCCAGAGTAAACCGGATATTGATCTAAACTATAATGCCCTAATCTTTCCTACAATGGCATGGGAGGCGTAAAAGTGGCTGTATTCGATGTAACTCCCAATATCGGCGGAAACAAACTTGTGCCTGGAAACGGAGCCTCCATCACCAATGAGGCTGTATCCATCAGGGCCATAAATAGCTGTGACAATGCTACGAGCATCAGTAAAAATGGGATTTACACATACATACCGTTTGAGGGTAAAACGTTCCCATTGATCGAAGTAACCGTGCGAGCGGAAAATTTATTCGGAATATCTGTCACAGCCACACAGGGAGAAACTGTAGTTTCTGGTACGACAAATGCTGACGGGATTGCAACCCTAGAAGTAAGCGCATTTGGGCCTTGGGCCGTACAAGCGACCTATGGGGACATCACGAATGTAGAAACGATTTATGTTACACACGCGGACATGTATTCTGTCGGCTTATCTTTATTTCCGGCTACTATTTTTGGCGTTGTGTGGGACATGTCCAATTCTAGCCCGGAAATGAAACGCCTTACTTCGGAAAATGATCCAAATGGGTACGTGAATAATACGGTATCATCAGAACCATCCCCGGCGGTAGGAACAGGAGGCGGAAGTTCCCCATTTGATAACTATCTTCCATGGATGGGAATGAAAGAAGTCAACATTGTAGATAGAGATATTATTGACCAGGATAACCCATTATTTACTCGGACCGCCAATGATACCATGGTTTATATTCCACCTTTCTATTACAAAATCATTTCTTCAGAAGATATGATTTACTTCTATATTGCCGACAATAAAATTTCAGGATTTGAACTTCATCCGGGTAGTAACACGTATGTGGCTCGATACCGAGTCAAAATTGAAAACGGAGTATTTACGTCTAAATCGGGTGGAACACCAAGTTACGGGAGCTCCTTTAATGCCGATTACGCTCGTTCGTATGCCACCAAAAAAGGTAGTGGTTGGCAAATATTTGATTACTCTACTTGGTGTGCCATATTTCTCTTATATGCTGTTGAATTTGCAGATTGGAGAAGTCAGGCTTTGATAGGACCCGGACAAGTAAATGCTTCTGCTGGTGCGCCGAATGGAGCTACCGATGATATGATATACCACACAGGCAAAAAAACAGCGTCCACTTCAAGCAGCCCAATGCAGTATCGCGGAATAGAGGAACTGTGGGGGAGTTATCGCCAGTTGACAGATGGGGTCAACAAACTGAATGGCAATATGTATATCTGCCTTGACCCTACTAAATATGGTGGCTCGATGCCAACCGACTACATTGACCTTGGGCCTTTTAGTTCCAATTCCGGCTACATTACCCGACTAAACGTGATAGATACCTACAATTGGTGCGTTTTACCTGATCAGTCTGGAGGCAGTTCTAGTACTTATATCCCGGATCGTGCAAATATTCGCAATGCTTCTGAGTCAATCTACATGTCTGTCACTGGTGGAGACTGGAACGATGATACAGATGCTGGAATAGGATATTTTTTAACAAACGATAGTCCAACCGTTGGGACAAGCTGTAGGATTGAGTATCGGGCTCCAAAAGGCGCATGAGTAGGAGGTAAAAACAATGCCTATCTTTGATTATACACAAAATTCTACGGGAATTACTTCCTATACTGCTGGAGATGGTATATCCATTCAAGGAAATTCGATATCTGCAAAGGTGTCTGTTGAAGAGGATAATGCAACCCAAATTTACAACGGGGCGATTTACACCCCAGTAGTGAAACCTACCGCTATGAAGCCACAACTTATCATATATACAGCCCCATCTTCTCCAAACATCGATGTAGTCATTCAGAAAGCTGAAACAAAACTGACGTTACAGACAAACGAAAATGGAGCGGTCACCGTAGATATTCCCTTATTTGGAACTTGGGATATATCAGCCACACTTGATGGAGAAAAGGTAACCAACCAAGTGGCTATCTCTACAGTACGGCAATATATCGTCACACTTTCCAGTGGAGCTGTGTGTGGTGTGTCTTGGGATATGGCAAACCCATCAACTAAACTGACCCGTTTGACTATCAATAATGATCCATACAGCTATGTTACAACTAATGTGACTGAAGACCCCTCTCCCGCAATTGGGATAATAGGCGGAACTTCCCCATTTGACCGGATTGCGCCTTGGTCAGAAATTTATGAATGTAACCTTGATGGAAATGGAACAGAAATTTACAAACGGGGAGAGCCTGGATTTTCCCGTACAGAACATGAAACGATGGTATGGATTCCTAAATTTTATTACCGCGTATCGGACGCCGGAAGTATCCGATTTTTCTATATATCTTCAATGCCACTTGGAGGGTTTGAGAGGCACCCTGGCAGCGGGACGTACATCGGAAGGTATAATACAACTCCAGGATATAAGTCCATTTCAGGTATACAACCTTTACGTGGTGCAACAAGGCCAACCATTCGCACAAACTCTCGGGCAAAAGGTACGGGCTGGGATGGATATGATTATATGACATGGTGCGCTGCATGGTTACTTTACTTAGTTGAATTTGCAGACTGGGATAGTCAGAATACCATTGGCCTAGGCTATACTTCGGGACGCTCTGCTCCATTGAACAATGGCGGAACGGACAACATGATTTACCACACAGGGCGTGCGTCTGGAACAGATGGAGATACGGCCATACAATATAGATGGATCGAAAATCTATGGGGGAATCTATACCAAGTAATAGATGGTATAAATGTCTACGAAGGGACTTTCCTTATTTGTACAAATCCAGAAAATTATGCAGATGATACTGGAATCAACTATGTAAGTACAAGTATGCCAGGAGTTTCAATAAGCGGGTATATAAGTAAAACCGGGTTATTTGAAGGGGCCACATGGGCATTCATCCCAACCGAAGCAGGAGGCAGTCAAAGTTCATATATACCAGATCGGGTGGTTATCTCTAGTGGTCAGTCATGGCGCATTGCAGTAGTCGGAAATCACTATAACAATAACTATAACACCGGATTATTTGATATTTATTGCGGATACAACTCTGCTTCAGAAGCAGATTCGAATGGTGCCCGCCTTATTTTCCGTCGTCAGGAGGTGCAAGCATGAGAGTACACGGTGACGTTAATCCACCTGCTTTTACTGTAGAAAAGCAGCCAAAACATTCTGGCTATTACCTTGTACGGTTTTACAAAAACGCTGTTCCATATAAAAGCAGTGACTATGAGGGCTGGGAGTATGAGGAGTACCACTTAGAGATGCGGGAGCGGCCTGACCTTCAAACTTATGTCCAAAATCACTACAACGAGCTATTCCAGGAGGCAAAGGGTGGACCGAGCGAAGTGGAACAACTGAGGGCCGACATGGACTATATTCTGTTGATGGGAGGGCTTTAAGATGGACGTAGAAACCATGCGCTACTATGTATCCACTGGCCTGTGGTCGGCTGATAGGGTAGAAAAACTGTATCAGGCCAAGAAAATCACCAAGGAACATTACGACGAGCTGAAGGCCCTTGTCACGAAGGGGTGATACCATGCCGTTTATGCAACGCCGACCTGTCATCCAACGGGACTCTAACACCCCGAGCGGCACTGGCCTCCAGCACCAATACATGGCGGACCCCGCAAAACAGCACCTCCGAAGTATGGCGCAGTATGCCACGGACTTCTTTGAAGCACAAGTGCAGGGGCTTGAGGACGATGATGCGTGGAAAGCTGGGTGGTATAAGATACGAACCGCTGCCCACTTTTCTTCCCTCAATACCAGTAATATGTCCCACGACGATGATTGGCGGGTGGTGTACTTTGAGCGGCCAGATATCGATTACATAAGGCCCGGCACCAAGTTCTGGTTCTGGAACAACTGTTGGTTGGCGGACAACCCCGCCAATATAGCAAGCGTGTCCGGGAACGCTTTGGTGAAACGGTGCAACGCCGTGTGGAATAGTCTGGACTACTTTGGCAACATCGTATCTGAACCGATGGTCATCACCCGGCCAAACACCGTGGCGAACGCCAACACAGATACGGAAACTATGAAGTTGGCAGACAGCTATATGGACTGCATCATGCAGGCCAACCCATGGACGATTCAGAATCTTAAAAACAACACCCGCATGATTCTTGGAACAAGCGGCTTTGCCGTGCGGGGCCTGTCTGACTACATACGGGAGTTCACCGACCAGCAGGACAGTGTGCGGGTGCTCCGCTTCTCCCTGTACTACCAAGAACCAACGGAACGGGACGATATGAAGCATCAGGTGGCGGATGGGCTGGCGTTCTCATGGATAGTCAATGTCACCGGCCCCCGGTCGATTCAGGCCGGTGAACACGTTTCTCTTGTGCCATCCTCTATCCGAAACGGCGAGGCGGTGGCGGACACCATCGCTGTGACTTATCTGTGGTCTTCCCACTCCCCGGAGATTGCCACGGTGGACGAGAATGGCGTGGTAACAGGCATGGTAAACGGTCAGGTAATCATTCGATGCACTTTGAAGGAGAACCCTAGCATCTTCACAGACACCGTTTTAGAGGTACA
>CABSGW010000189.1 GCA_902477365.1 uncultured Prevotellaceae bacterium | reverse complement strand
ATCCTGTTTGTTGCTACTAAAAAACAAGCAAAACAAGTTGTTGCGGAAAAAGCAGCAGCTGTAAATATGCCGTATGTAATCGAGCGTTGGCCGGGTGGTATGTTGACAAACTTCCCGACTATTCGTAAGGCAGTGAAAAAAATGGCCAACATAGATAAACTCACTGCAGACGGAACTTACTCTAATCTTTCAAAACGTGAGGTTTTGCAGATTTCTCGTCAACGTGCAAAATTGGAAAAGAACTTGGGTTCTATCGCTGATCTGACCCGTTTACCTTCAGCTTTGTTCGTTGTTGACGTATGTAAAGAGAATATCGCAGTTCGTGAAGCAAACCGTTTGGGTATTCCTGTATTTGGTATTGTTGATACCAACTCAGATCCTTCAGATATCGACTTCGTAATTCCGGCCAATGATGATGCAAACAAGAGTGTAGAAGTAATTTTGGAAGCTTGTTGTGCTGCTATTGCAGAAGGCATGGAAGAGCGTAAGGCTGAAAAGGTTGACGTAGAGGCTGCTGGCGAAGGCGAAGCTCCTAAAGCTCGTAAAAGAACTTCGAAGGCACGTGTAGAGAAGAGCGAGGATGCTGTTGAAGCTCCAGCCGAAGCATAATATTAATCTTTAGAAGAAAGTACCAAATTATGGCAGTAAGTATTGCAGATGTAACCAAACTCCGTAAATTATCGGGAGCTGGTTTGGCTGATTGCAAAAAGGCTTTGGAAGAAGCTAATAATGATATTGAAGCAGCAATGGAGATCATTCGTAAGAAAGGTCAGGCTGTGGCTGCAAAACGCTCTGATCGTGAGGCTGCAGAAGGTTGTGTTCTCTGTAAAGAGGGTGACGGCTTTGCGGTGATGATCGCATTGAAGTGTGAGACCGACTTCGTTGCTAAAAATGAAGACTTCATTAAATTGGCACAAGAAATCTTGGATTTGGCTGTTGCTAATAAATGTCAAACATTGGATGAAGTAAAAGCACTTCCTATGGGTGATGCTACTGTTGCAGACGCAGTTGTTGCACGTAGTGGTATAACTGGTGAGAAGATGGAACTTGATGGATATAGCCTTATTGAAGGTGAGTCTATTTCTTGTTATAACCATCAAGGCAAAAACTTCCTTTGCACGATGGTTGCTTTGAACAAGAATGTAGATCCTTCATACGGTCATGCAGTGGCAATGCAAGTTGCAGCAATGAATCCCATCTCAATTAGCGAGAATGACGTTCCTGAAGATGTTAAGAAACGTGAGTTTGATATCGCAGCTGATAAAGCACGCGAAGAGGGCAAGCCTGAAAACATGATTGAGCGTATTGCTATGGGACGTATGAGTAAATTCTACAAAGAGGCTTGTCTGTTGAATCAAGAGTTTATTCAAGATGGTAAAATGACGGTTGCAGAATACCTGAAAGGGGCAGATAAAGATTGTACTGTAACAGCATTTAAACGTTTTACATTGCGTGCAGAATAATTTTGTATAGTAATGGCAATAAAAAGTCCGGAGTTCTCGGTTGTAGAGAATCTCCGGACTTTTTTATTAAAGATTGTGTACATGGGGTGATGTGTACAAGTATCTGCTACATATTTACATTTTTATATCTATCTTTGCGTAAAACTATATTGTATGAAGATTCTGGCTGTAGGCATGAATTATGCCGAACACTATAAAGAGTTGCAAGTAGCTTGGGAAAGACCGGATAGTCCTGTTATTTTTTCAAAGGCTGATTCTGCCTTGTTGAAAGATGGGAAACCTTTCTTTATTCCTGATTTTACGGAGCGTTGCGATTATGAGGCAGAATTGGTCGTTCGTATATGTAGGTTGGGTAAAAGTATTCCGGAAAAATTCGCACATCGTTATTACGATGCTGTTACGGTGGGCGTTGATTTTACAGCGCGCGATATGCAAGAGAAATTTCGTCGCGAGGGTTTGCCTTGGGAGTTATGTAAAGGTTTTGACGGTTCGGCTGTTGTGGGAACCTTTGTGCCATTGGAACAGCATGACATTCAAGATTTGCATTTTCGGTTAGATATAGACGGAGTTACCGTCCAGAAGGGATATACGGGTGATATGTTGTTTAAAGTGGATGAAATAGTCGCTTATGTCAGTCGTTTCTTTATGCTTCGTCAAGGTGATTTGATTTATACGGGGACACCTGTTGGTGTAGGTCCTGTGTCAATAGGCCAGCATATAGAAGGCTTTTTGGAAGATAGAAAACTTTTGGAATTCAATGTGAGATGATGAGAGCTTCCTACTTTTATTTACGATTAAAGCTGCTGATCTGCTTCATTGTTCTTAATGGAGGATCGTTTTTGTATGCTAATGATTTTCGGCATGTTGATTGGAACGAATTGACTTTTGACGAAGGATTGCCCACTTACGTTGCTTCCGTAGATCTTGGTATGTCGGCTTCAGATATTAGTGCATATGATGTCCGTATTGTATACCCTGAATATATAGAGCTTGCAGATAAAGCAATTATCAAGAAGTATAAAGACGAATTGCAGTGTTTGACAGATACCATACATTTCAATAAATATGTGAGTGTTTCTCGTAAACGTGGTAGTTTATGTATCGATTTTATACCGTTAATTCGGAAAGATAAGCGTTATTATAAACTGGTTAGTTTTAAGTTGGCTGTTACTCCGAAAAGGATGGGGGTAAGGTCTTTGTCTACTGTTGCAAAAAAAAGTAATGGACAGACACGTTATACAGATAAATCGGTATTAAGTGAAGGGCGCTGGGTAAAGATTCGTGTTGAAAAAGAAGGAGTTCACCAGTTGACGAGAAAAGCTTTGGCTTCAATGGGGTTTAGTGATCCGTCCAAGGTTCGTTTGTTTGGTTATGGGGGCTTATTACAGCATACATTGATCAATTATGACGGTGATGACCGCGATTATGATGATTTAGAGGAGGTTCCTCTTTATATCGGTACTAATGGGTTGCTTTTTTATGCAGAAGGCTGTGTACGTTGGTCGGGATGGTCTTATGATGTAAGTTCTGGTACTTATCGTTCCAGTCATACTAATAATCCTTATTCCCGGTATGCTTATTATTTTCTTACAGAAGGCACACCTATGAATTTTCCTGTTGAAACAGACATTCCAGCCGGAGGTTCTGAATGGAATACGTTTTATGATCGGGTTGTGTATGAAGAGGATGCTTATTCTTGGTATAGTAGTGGCCGTAAGTTTTATGATAGTTACGATTTTATACAAGGCAATACAAAAAGCTTTAGAGTTGCCACACCCAATTTGAATGATTCGAAGCCTGCGTCCGTTAAAGTCGCTTTCTCTGCTGGGAATGCCAGTGCCACTAGCGTGCAAGTGGAAGTGAATGGTTCATCTTCGGTGAAAAAGTTTGCTGTTCCTGCTGTTCTTCAGTATGAACATGCCCGAGAAGAAGTCGCAACTTTTGCGTCTACCGATTTGATATCAGGCGAAAATCAGATTAAAATCACCACAACATCCGGACGTAATGCCCGTTTAGATTATATAGAGGTAAATTATTTGAGAGATTTGAAGTTAACCGCTTCTTCATTGCTCTTTAGCAGCCATTTATCCAGTACTAGATCTCAGACTTTTGTTGTATCGGGTGCTAATACGCAGACACGTGTTTGGAGAGTCGGAAAGGCCGGAAGTCCAACAACTGAATTAGCAGGTACGTTAGAGAATGGTGAGTATTATGTTCCGGTATTACCTGTAAATGGACAACGTTATGTTGCTGTAAATATTAATGGTAGTTTTCCTTCGCCACAATTTGTAGAGGTAGTTGAAAATCAGAATCTTCACGATAAACAAATTTATGATTATGTGATGATTGTACCTAAAAGTGGTAAATTAATGGCTGAAGCACAACGTCTGGCTGATGCTCATACAGAGCGTAGCGGATTGCGTGTGAAGGTTGTTCGTGCCGACCAAATCTATAATGAATTTTCTTCTGGTACACCCGATGCGACAGCCTATCGTCGTTATTTAAAAATGCTTTATGACCGGGCAGCGAATGAAAAGGATATGCCTCGATATTTGTTGTTGTTTGGCGATGGTGCTTGGGATAACAGGATGGTGACCTCTGCTTGGAGAAATTATTCTCCTGATGATTTCTTGTTATGTTACGAATCGGAAAATTCATTGCATGAGGTATCCAGCTATGCCACCGATGACTACTTTGGCTTTTTGGATGATGGAGAAGGAAACTTTATTGAGAGCAGAGACCGTTTGGACGTTGGTATTGGGCGTTTTCCTGTTCGTTCCGTTAGCGAAGCTCGTCTGTTGGTAGACAAGACCATAGCTTATATGGATAATGTTAATGCTGGTTCATGGCAGAATCTGATTTGTATGTTGGGTGATGATGGTGATAATAATGAACACATGATTGATGCCGATTCTGTAGCAAATCCTATTGAACGGAGTTATAAGAATTTATATGTGAAACGGTATTACTGGGATGCTTACGAGAGAGTGAGTTCTGCCACAGGAAATACATATCCCCAAGTAACCCGTTTGCTGAAGGAGCAAATGAATAAAGGTGCTCTTGTGATGAATTATAGTGGTCACGGTGCTCCGGCAACGATTTCGCATGAAAAGGTGCTGAATTTATCGGATTTTGCCAATTTCTCTTCTGCAAACGTCCCCCTATGGGTGGTTGCTTCATGCGAGATAACGCCATTTGATATGCAAATGGAAACTATTGGTGAAACGGCTGTTCTGCAACCTAAAGGCTCTGCTATAGCCTTTTTGGGAGCTTCTCGTGCGGTTTTCTCTCGTCCCAATCGCTATATCAATAAACTTTTTATGCGTTATGTATTGGGACGTGACGAA
>CABSGW010000188.1 GCA_902477365.1 uncultured Prevotellaceae bacterium | reverse complement strand
TATTCTTGTCTACTTTTGCCTGATGACGGCAGTCACTTCTATCAGTCGGAACGTCCACGTTACTGGAATTCGCGTGACGGCATTAAGGCTGTCGACTCTGTACATACCGTAAAACTTTCCGGTTTGAAGCCTGGAACGCGTTATCGCTATCGCGTTTATGCCCAAGAAGTACTTAAGCGTTATAGTTATAAGGTAACCTATGGCGATATTGCAGCCACGGATGTGTATGGTCGTCAACCTTTGAGTTTCGTGACAGCGGGAGAGAACGATCCTACCGTTTCGTTTGCTATGGTTAATGATATCCATTCAAATAATGAAGTGCTGGATAAATTGCTGTCTTTTTGTGATTTAAAGAAGACAGACTTTTTCGTGTTCAATGGTGATATGATTTCGAACCTAAATAGCGAGAAGCAACTGTTTGAAGGCTTTATGAATACTTCGATACGTCGGTTTGCCTCTGAGGTTCCTATGTATTATACACGCGGAAATCATGAAACGCGGGGTACTTTTGCTGCTAATTTCCATCGCTATTTTTCAGCTCGTCAGCCTCATTTGTACTATACGTTTAAACGCGGACCTGTGTTTTTCGTGATGCTCGATACGGGTGAGGACAAACCCGATTCCGATTTAGAATATTCAGGTATTACCGATTACGATAGTTACCGGACCGAACAGGCGGAGTGGCTTGAGGGTGTAGTGAAAAGTGCGGACTATCAGGAAGCCCCTTTCCGTGTGGTGATAGGTCATGTACCTCCAATCGGTGGATGGCATGGAAATGTAGAGGTGCAGCAGAAGTTTATCTCTTTGTTACGCGAGGCCAAACCAGATTTAATGCTGTGCGGACACCTCCATCGCTTCATCCACCAAGATCCTACTCCGGATGTGCCTTTTCCACTGATAGTAAATGCCCATAATTCTGTGTTGCGTCTTTTTGCTAACTCAGAACAGATGGATATTGAGGTAACGGATGTAAAAGGGAAGCAATTAGACCGCTTTACCTTACGCAGGTAAAAGCGATGAGATTAGGCGTCTGACGATAAAATGTGCAATTAGAAACGTCGTCCGATGGCCACTTTTGCGGTAAGGTTTTCGTTTTGAACAGAAAAGTCTTTGTTGCCGACGTGTGAAATGTTATGTGTTATCATTGTTCCTAGAAAACAGGAAGAGAAGTACCAGATAAAAGAACACCTTGTGGTGAGATGTATATCAATGGGTTCGCGTGGCATGTTTGCCACGCGATTTCCGTAATCCAGTTTGTAGTCTTTATAAAGGATCAATGACGGTAAGACGGACAGACTTACCAGAAATTTTCGGTTGGGTATCCAGTTGTAGGCATATCCGGCTCCAATGCCGGCATGTATCAAATTGATTTCTTTTACAAACTCTGCGGCAAGATCTTCGGTGTACATGTTTATCCGGCTCATCATGAACGTTCCGTTTAGGATGAAACTGCCGCTGCTGTGTTTCTGGATATACGATTGTGTGAAGGCTGCCGGATACGAAAAACGTTTGTGATTGAAGACAAAATAACCGTTTACAGCCAGTTTATCTTGTTTTACCTGATCTAGACTGAGTTCATGGTGCGTACCGTCCGGACTGATGTATCCTTCGAAGTTCTTTATCCGGCTCAGTGTGATGTCGCCTCCCACGCGGTTTCCAAAACTCGTGATGCCAAGTGCTTGGTTAGCCGACACTTTTCCTAATCTGGTCAAGTCTACGCCATAGGAAAGCGATAGACCCCTGTAGCTGGCAGACATGCCTAGTTTGATTGTTTCCTTTGATTGTAGTTCTCCTTTGTAAGGAATAAATCCAATGTTGTCTCCCTTAAAGGTGAGTACGTCCTGTGATATGTTTTCACTGATTTTCAATGTCCATTTCTCCTTTGGGCGTACAATGTAATTTGTGTCTGTGCGTAGTGGTTTGTATTTATCGTACATCCGGTCTATTAATTCCCATGTTTTGTTTTGTGCCCACATACATTGTCCTGCACCCAGTATCAGTCCGGCCACAATAACCAGTTTGCTAAATAAATGGGTGATGGGTGAGGGTCTTGACGTGGAATGATGAACCATGTGTACAGAAAGCCTGTTTTGATGGACAAAAATACAATAAAAAATGGTAGATGAATGCTTTCTTATATGAGGAATAGAGCATTGAAATTCTATTTTTATTTGGTAAAGATTTCTTTACATAGTTCGTCGTGATTATTCGTTATACACCTTGTGGTTATAAGTCTTTTCTGCATTGCGGTCTGGGCGTTCGAAAATCCTTGTCTGTATTGGTTGTTGACCTTGCGACTACGAACATACCTTCTCTGTAACACCGACTGGGCATCTCGTTTAAAAAAGATGCCCAGTCGGTTGTGTGGGGCTTGTTCTGCCGAGAACCGGTAACCAGCAGCGTACAATCTATTTGTATATATTCCCTGTAAAATGGAGCGTAAAATTTATTTGTTATCTACCGTTATGAGGAATGCAGGGCTCTGGCGCGTTTATCATTCGATGAGCGATTTAATTTTGTTGATTTCTATATTTCTTTGTCGTTTTTTTCCTGTTATGGCCTGTGTTGTTCCGTTTTTTTTATACTTTTGTCTAGCTGTTAATTTAGGCATAAGTTCTATACCTTAAATAACTAAAAAGACATCATGGATAAAAAAACAATGGGTGCTGTACCCGAAAAAATGACAAATTACCGTTGGGTGATTTGTTCAATGCTTTTCTTTGCGACGGTCATCAATTATATGGACCGTCAGGTGTTATCTCTTACGTGGAAAGATTTTATCGCTCCCGAGTTCCATTGGACAGATGTTGATTATGGCAACATCACGGGTTGTTTTTCCATTGTGTATGCGTTAGGCATGCTTTTTGTGGGTAAGTTTATTGACCGTATAGGTACGCGTAAAGGCTATCTTTGGATGATTGGTATCTGGTCATTAGGTGCTTGTTTGCATGCTTTTTGCGGTATTGTTACCAATGGCGTTGTTTCAGGAAACTGGATTTTTTCTTTCTCGGGAGCTCGCGAGAGTATCGCTGCGTTAACGGTTGCTTCCAATACGCTGTGGACCGTTGTGACGGTCAGTGTTTGGCTTTTCCTGGCTGCCCGCTGTGTGTTGGCTATCGGCGAGAGTGGAAACTTTCCCTGTGCCATAAAGGTAGTTGCCGAGTATTTTCCGAAAAAAGACCGTGGTTTCGCAACGGGAGTATTTAATGCCGGTGCTCAGATCGGTGCGTTGCTTGCGCCCTTTACCATTCCCCTCATCGCCCGTTATTGGGGATGGGAGATGTCCTTCCTTATCATTGGTGTGCTGGGTTTTGCATGGATGGGTTTCTGGGTGTTCTATTATGAAAAACCATCCTCTTGCAATAAGGTGAATGCTGCTGAGTTGGCTTACATTGAGCAGGATGCACTGACCGATCAGGTTCAGACAACCGACCAATCGGCCAATGGTCCGCGCATCAGCATTTGGAAAGCTTTTACCTACCGTCAGACATGGGCTGTTATTGTCGGACGTTTCCTGGCAGATGCCGTGTGGTGGTTCTTCCTGTTCTGGGCGCCTGCCTATGTGAAGGATGTTTATGGCTATAGTTCCGATTCATGGATCGGTATGATGGCTATTTTTGTACTGTATTTCATTTCTATGCTCTCTTTGGTTGGCGGTTATCTGCCGACGGTGTTTGTTGAGCGTTATCGTATGAATCCTTACTCCGGCCGTATGAAGGCAATGTTACTGTTTGCCGTGTTCCCCTTGTTGGGACTGGTAGCTCTTCCACTGGGTAAGGTTTCTTTGTGGTTTCCAATTGTAATTATCGGTATCATCGGAGCGGCTCATCAGAGCTGGAGTGCCAATGTATATACGGTTGTAAGCGATATGTTTCCCAAGTCGGCCGTAGCTACCGTGACGGGTATTGGTGGTATGGCTGGTGGTATAGGTAGTATGTTGTCAAACATGGGGTCGGGACATTTGTTTGCCCATGCCCGCGAAACCAATATGCATTTTATGGGTTTCGATGGAATTGATGCCGGATACATGATTGTATTTCTCTTTGCTTCGGTGGCTTATCTGTTGAGTTGGGTCATCATGAAGCTCTTGGTGCCCCGTTATAAATTGGTAGATGTAAAATAGCAGATTATGGATACACGCAAACAATTTTTAGACGATAATTTCCTGTTACGTACAGAAACGGCTCAGATGCTTTATCACGAGCATGCCGCGGTGCAACCTATCATTGATTATCATTGCCATCTCGATCCCCGGATGATAGCAGATGATCATCGTTTCCGTTCCATTACCGAACTTTGGCTGGGAGGCGATCATTACAAGTGGCGGGCCTTGCGCGCCAACGGAGTGGCTGAAGATTTTATAACCGGCGAGGCTGACGATTGGGCTAAATTTGAGAAATGGGCCGCTACCGTACCTTACACATTGCGCAACCCGCTTTATCACTGGACGCATATGGAGTTGAAAAGTACCTTTGGTATCACTCGCACGCTGAACCCCGAAACGGCACGTCCCATTTATGATGCTTGCAATGAGCAATTGGCTTCGGACGATTTTACAGCCCGTGGTTTGATGCGGCGCTATGGGGTGGAGTGTGTATGTACCACAGACGATCCTGTTGACTCGTTGGAACACCACAGGCGGATTCGTGAGAGTGGTTTTGAGATAAAGGTTTTGCCAGCTTGGCGACCGGATAAGGTGATGAATGTGACCGATGCTGTGGCCTATCGTGCTTATGTGGAGCGGCTGGCTGAGGTGAGTGGTATAGCAATTTCTTCCTATCAGGACTTATTGGTAGCCGTGCGTGTTCGTC
>CABSGW010000187.1 GCA_902477365.1 uncultured Prevotellaceae bacterium | reverse complement strand
CAGCCTGGGCGTGCTGGTACACATCCCCAAATGGTATTGCCGCCCGCTGGAATAATGTTTCCTTCTTCACCTTATTTTATGAATCGCTTTTAGTATTGATGCGTACAGTTTCTCTTTCAGGCTTTCAGCCCGGTACGGCCGCTTTGGCGCTGATCTCCGAGGCACATGCCCTGCTCTATCCCGATGAGGACATCTTTCTGGATGAGTGGCAGGCAGCGACGGAGCGTGTCCGGTTACAGGCCCGTGCTTTGTGGACGGCAAGCACGTCCGGGGGCGAGGTGGAATGCCTTCGGCTGCTTTCCCTCCTGATGGCCGGTGCGGCTGTTCCCGTCTTCAGCCGTGCCGAGCGGCGCAAGCTGTGCGCTGCGGCACGTGCCTGCCTGGAAACGCAGCCGCTGTCGCTGTTGACGGTACGTCTCCGGCTCTACCTGTATGGCGAGACTTACGACGAGTCGCTCTACCGGGAGGCCGCCCGCTGGCTGGCCGGACGCCTGCAAGCCGATGGCGCGCTCACCGAAGAGGAGCAGGAGGTCTGCGATACGCTGGAACTGCTCAGAGGGGACGCCCTGCTCGAGGAGTAGGGGGACATGCTTCGCCCTGCGGCTTTTTGACACATTGGTTAATTACAAAATAACGCATTCCTTATGAAAACAGTATTATTGGTATTCGGCACGCGTCCCGAGGCCATCAAGATGGCTCCGCTGGTCAAGGAGTTCGAAAAATATCCCGCCGATTTCAAATCGCTTGTCTGCGTGACCGGGCAGCACCGCCAGATGTTGGATCAGGTGCTTTCCCTGTTCTCCATCGTGCCCGATTACGACCTGGACATCATGAAGCCCGGACAGGATCTCTACGACGTGACCGCACGCGTCCTGACCGGACTCCGTGACGTACTGCGTGCCTGCCGCCCCGACATCGTCCTGGTACACGGCGACACCACCACCAGCACGGCCGCGGCCCTTGCCGCCTTCTACCAGCAGATACCGGTGGGACATGTGGAGGCAGGCTTGCGTACACACGACATATACAGCCCGTGGCCGGAAGAGATGAACCGTCAGCTCACGGGACGTATCGCCACCTACCACTTTGCACCTACGGCCCTGAGCCGCAGCAACCTGCTTGCCGAAGGCATTGCGCCCGGACAGGTCACGGTGACGGGCAATACGGTCATCGATGCGCTCTACCGGGTGGTGGACAAGATCAAGGGCGACGCCTCCCTGCATGCGGAACTGACGGCGCAGCTTCTTGCGGCGGGCTACGATACGGGCCGCCTTTCCTCGGAAAGGCGGCTGGTACTCATCACCGGCCACCGGCGCGAAAACTTCGGCGAGGGGTTTGTCAACATCTGCACGGCCATCCGCGACCTGGCGGAGCGGTATCCCGGTGTCGATTTCGTCTACCCCATGCACCTGAACCCGAATGTGCGTAAACCCATCCACGAGGTGTTCGGCGAGGATCTGTCCGACCTGGGCAACCTGTTCTTCATCGAACCGTTGGAATACCTGAGCTTCGTCTTCCTGATGGAGCAGGCGACCATCGTGCTGACCGACAGCGGCGGCATTCAGGAGGAAGCGCCCGGACTGGGCAAACCCGTCCTGGTGATGCGCGACACCACGGAACGTCCCGAGGCGTTGGAGGCCGGAACGGTGCAGCTGGTGGGTACGGACTATGAACGTATTGTCAGCGCGGTATGCGGTTTGCTCGACGACCGGGAGGCTTACATCCGCATGAGCCGGGCGGTCAACCCCTACGGCGACGGCAAGGCGTGCGGACGCATCGCCGACGCGCTGCGTTAGGCGGAAGGGGGCATGTCAACGCCCCTATGCACGCACGTTTTTAGTGGAATTTATTAATTGTCTTATTTACAGAATAAAAAGATGAAAGCATGTTTCATGGGCTTGGGCTACATCGGTTTGCCCACAGCCATTATTGCCGCCAAGCACGGCATTCGTGTTACGGGAGTGGATATCAATCCCAAAGTAGTGGAGCTCACCAACCGGGGCCACCTTCATATCATCGAGCCGGGGTTGGAGGCCATGTTGAAGGAGGTGGTGGAAAGCGGTTTCCTGCACGCTGCCACCACACCGGAGGTCAGCGATGCCTATTTCATGGTCGTTCCGACGCCTTTCAAGGGCAATCACGAACCGGACATCTCGTATGTCGAGGCCGCAACCCGCGCCGTGTTGCCGTTGCTCAAGGAGGGCGACCTGTATGTGATAGAAAGTACCTCTCCCGTAGGCACGACGGACAAGATGAAGGATCTGATCTTTGCGGAACGGCCTGAACTGGCCGGAAAAATCCACATCGCCTACTGTCCGGAACGTGTGCTCCCGGGTAATGTCATTTACGAGCTGGTTCACAACGACCGTGTCATCGGTGGTGTGGACGAGGCCAGCACCGACAAGGCCATTGAGTTTTACAGTCAGTTTGTGCAGGGTACGCTCCATCGCACCAACAGCAAGACGGCCGAAATGTGTAAGTTGACGGAGAATTCCAGCCGCGATGTACAGATAGCCTTTGCCAATGAGTTGTCGCTGATTTGCGACAAGGCGGGCATCAATGTGTGGGAGCTGATTCACTTGGCCAACAAGCACCCGCGTGTAAACATCCTCCAGCCGGGTTGCGGAGTGGGCGGCCATTGCATAGCGGTAGATCCCTACTTCATAACGGCGGAGTTCCCCATGGAGTCTAAAATCATCGCATCCGCCCGCGAAATCAACAATTACAAGAGTTTCTGGTGTGCGGAGAAAGTACAGAACGCCATGTTGCAGTTCGAACTGGATCACCACCGCAAACCCTGTGTGGCCATGATGGGATTGGCTTTCAAACCCAATATCGACGATTTGCGCGAAAGTCCTGCCAAGCAGATTGTAGCCAAGGTGATGCAGAGTTGCAACAACGCGAACATTCTGGTGGTAGAACCGAACGTGGAGAGCCACAATGTGTTCAAGTTGACGGATTACCAGACAGCCTACAAGCAAGCTGACATCGTGGTATTCCTGACGGCTCACGATCCTTTCAAGACATTGGGTTACGACGATAGCAAAGTGATCCTTGATTTCTGCGGTATTTATAAAAAATAAGGGTAGATGGCTTGCGGCTTTCTTTCAGGGGAGTCCGCAAGCCACCTGTTCAAGTCTTTCGCTGTTGGGGGATGCTCTGACAGCGTTTTGACCTTGTGTCACAAACCTTTAATAGAAAAATAACGAGTTAGATAAATCTTAAATGACAACGAATTCAGCCAATAATAAACGGATCGCCAAGAATACAGGATTATTGTACATCCGTATGTTACTGATAATGTTCGTAACCCTTTATACTTCCCGCGTAGTATTGCGGGTATTGGGTGTAGAGGATTTTGGTATTTACAATGTGGTAGGTGGCGTTGTCACCATGTTGGCTTTTTTGAATAGTTCATTGAATACTGCTACTCAGAGGTTTATGAATTATGAAATGGGGAAGGGCAACATGGAAGGACTTCGGAACGTTTTTTCCATGTCGTTTATTGCCTATTGTCTGTTGGCCGTCATTGCTGTTATTTTAGCTGAAACCATAGGTCTGTGGTTCATTTATAATAAATTGGTGATTCCTGCGGAACGTCTTCAAGCGGCAGTATGGGTATTCCATTTTTCTGTTCTGACCTTTGTCGTGAATCTGTTGACCGTACCTTATAATGCAGCTATTATTGCCCATGAACGTATGTCTATTTATGCCTATATATCGGTGGGTGAAGTGGTGCTCAAGCTGCTTTTGGTATTCCTTCTTCAAATGGTTGATGCGGATAAATTGTGGTTATATGGGCTGATGATGTGTCTGGTTTCCTGTCTGGTTTGTTTGGCTTACCGGGCCTGTTGCCTGCGTTCTTTTTCGGAATGTCGTCTGCGCTGGATATGGGATAAAAGTCTGTTGAAAGGGCTTTTTTCTTTTTCGGGGTGGATGCTCGCAGGGACAATCACTAGTTTGTTGAGTACGCAAGGAGTGAATATGTTGATCAATATGTTCTTTGGACCGGTCCTGAATGCGGCACGGGCTGTAGCTATGCAAGTGTATAGTGCTGTTCATGCTTTTGTTGTCAATTTCATGACAGCCACCCGTCCCCAGATCGTGAAATCCTATGCACAGGGTAATACGGAATACATGTATCGGTTGGTATTCAGTGCCTCCAAGTTCTCATTCTTTCTCCTATTCATCCTTTCCATGCCGATACTTTTCAATACAGCTCCTATTTTGGCGCTTTGGCTGGAAGATGTTCCGGAGTATGCCGTTCTGTTTACCCGTCTGGTACTGATCGACCTACTTATTAACGCGGCCTACGGGCCAATCGCCTATGTGTCTCAGGCTTCTGGAAAGATACGAAATTACCAGTTGGTTATTTCGATAGGCTTTATCGGTATTGCACTTTTTACCTGGGGGGCTTTCAGGCTTGGTTATCCGGTTCATACCACGTTCCTCATTGCCATTATTGTGGATATAGTGGGGCTGTTCTTACGCCTTTGGGTGTTACACGGCATCGTTCATTTTCCCGTACTGCGTTACCTTCGTTTGGTGATGTGGCCTGTCGTCGCAGTCTTCGGCTGTTCGGTGCTTTTTTCTTTTTTGCCGCAACTCTTCCTCTCTTTTTCTGATCCGGATTACTTGCTGCTGTTCGGATATGTGTGTTGGTGTGTATGCCTGACTGCCGTATTTGTGTGGTTCTTGGGTATGAATCGTGGAGAGAAGAACCTGTTGCTTCAGGGAGTACATAAAATAATCAGACATTAATCGAATATAGAAATGATACGAATAGGAAAGCCCCGTTTGGTTGCGAATGGGG
>CABSGW010000186.1 GCA_902477365.1 uncultured Prevotellaceae bacterium | reverse complement strand
CATATACACAACGAAATCCTAGGTTCAGACCACTGTCCGGTCGAGGTCGTCATTGACATTGACTAACAACAAATCACTTTTACAAAAAACGATCCCGTATATACCCCTTAAAACAGCATATACGGGATCGTTGTATAACGAATTCTTTAAAAGCCCTCCGGCAGTAGCAACACTTGAATATAATCCTTCAAACTGATGGGCCCTTTCTTATAACCGGCTTGCGAATCATTGAGCAACAACAATGTCTGCCGGCCATCATTCAAACGCGGACCTAAGCACATTCCTTCGTAATTGGCAAAACTACGTCGGGTCAAATTCAAGCGGGTCACTCCATGCCACAACTCCGTTTTCGGCAGAAGGCAGGAATCCGGCACCTCGTCCCTACTCACATTTCCAGACAAAGGCGTTGTCAGACTAGGATTCACCACAAACAGCCGGCAATCGACCCGGGAACCGATATAATGCTTAGGAATGTTTGCTTCACGTTCCAACACCAGCACACGTCCGTCAGGAAGTGCAGTCATTGCCGATACACCATAAACAAATATACGTCCCGGAGTACGTGTACGCCGCAATTCCATCCGGTAACCATAACTTTCAAGAGCTTGTAAATCCTTTCCGAAACTCTGTAGCCGCAAAAACGGCATTTCATCGCCTGTTTCCCGGTCCGCTTTCAGCGCATTTTCGGTCGTTGTCCAAAACCGGGCTGTAACGTCGGAATACCCCAAGGCCTCAAAGCCATAATTCGGTTGGATACACCCTTTCCCAAACATATCGGGAATAGCCAATCCCCTACCTGTAGGTATACCCAAACTGTCATATTCCAAGATTTGCTGATCGCCCTCTCCGCTAATAAAGACACTTCCGCGCTCCGGAAAATAGACCACACCCTCACAATCCCGTTCCGGAGTGCTCACTGCTGTTTCCGATGTCCGGAATCCCTCCCGTTGTACATGTTCTATTTCCCCTGTTTTCAGATTCAAACGAATCACAAACTCATAAAACCCGTCTGATGCTTCTTTATCACTGACCACCGCATAACGATCACCTCCCAATGGGGTGATACCGCTATAATTGGCCGGAGGTATGTTCCAACGCTTCATCGACACTTGTTTCAAGGCCACCGCCTGTTGCGCCTGAAGGGGGATACTGCCCAACAGCCCCAGCATACCACAAGCCATACAGAATTTATTCAACCCTTTTATCATCTTATTTCACTTTAATTGTCCATCCGCCCGTATGTCCTGTAAACTCGGCGGCATACACACTCTGCAAAGTAGCAATGCCGCATTGGAATGTTCCGGTCCTGTCAACACGGCTCTCTACCACTACGGTATGTATTCCTTTTGGAAAACGCTCAAAGAAAAAGCGCATAGACGCATCTTTCATCTCACGATACGCACCCAGACCTTCGGACCAAACGTATCCGGAAAAAGCCTGAATCGGTTCCAAACAAGCCGGACGCGGTGCTTTCAAACAAACAAAATCGTAATCACGATCTGCTTGTAAAGTATATACACAGCGAACTTTATCTCCTTTATTCAACACCTCTTCCGCACCTATTGGTTGCCACTTCCCATTCACTTCGCGCTGGTAAGAACGCTTCACGCCCAATCCGGACTGCTGAGCGAGCACATCCTCCATCGGTGCAACATAAGTTACATAGACACTTCCCCAAGCCGGTTCCGCATCTGTTTTATTCACCCGCACTTGTGCAGGTAGTCCTTTCATTTCCGTATCATCCAATGTTGTGCGGAAATACCCAGTTTCCTGTTCACTCACAGCCGTTACCTGCGTATGACGTCCTTTTGCCGAAACCACATCAAAAGTTGTCTCCTGCCCTGGCGATACCGGATCTAAACCTCCCATCAACGACTTCTCCGCAAACAAGGCATACACAGCGTCTACACTGTTACGGACATCGCCCCACGTCTGTGTGCGTTTGGCCTGTATCAACCACTGCAACAGCTCGCGCCGCTGTACTTCATTTTGCGGATCAACAACGCGTAAGGCCTCTATAGCCGCAACCTGGGTAGGAATGCGGTAACTAGCCCACGATGAAACGGCACGATCTGTATCAAAATAGCGTCCCATCTCGGATGTCATCACGGTGTACTCCATCACACTCTGCAAACGCAGACGAGCCTCATCCTTGTATCCCGCCAACTGCAATACCACAGCCGAAAGAGCCTTGTGGTACATGGTCTGCCCATTGGTTTGTTTTGCCAACAGACCTACCAAATAATCATAGGCCTTCTGGTTTGCAGACGGCAATACACGGTTAGAATGAGCTACCATCCACAAATAGCGCAACTGAGACTCCGAGACAAGAGGACGCACACCGCTTTTCTCCTGTTTACGCATCGTCTCAACCTCTTTCAACACAAGGCGATCCAAATAATCCAATGCACGCGTCAACACTGCACGACTTTCAGCACCGCCATTCAACACATTCAAACGCGCCAGCAGTTCAGCCACACGTCCGGTCATGTATCCGCTACCAGGCATCCCTTTGAACCAGCTCCACGAACCGTCCGCACGTTGCAAAGCTTCCAATTTCTCCACATAAGTCTTCAAATGAGCCGACAAGGCATTCAAATTATAGAAGTCGGCAACTTGACGCCGGCGGGCAGACTCGTTTTCGGCCTGTATCACCCAAGGCGTCTCTTCCAAGAGCAATTGTTTCAAATCGTCATTACGTTCCAATGCACTGACAAACTGATCGGCTGTTCCGTTCTCCTTACTCCACTTAACCGCCAATTCTTTCATCCGGGGAGATACCGTAACAACCTGTTGGGCCAATGACGCCGCATAGTAAGCCGAAGCCAATGTCAAAACATCTTCCGTTTCGGGTTTACCCAAGACAGGCAACGCCTGGAAAGCATACCACAACGGACGTGCCGTATATTCCAGGGTTAACCGTGGTTGTTCCACGGCGTTCTTCCGTTTACCAAACAACTTACTTAAATCATATGTTTTCTGTCCTGTTCCTTGAAGTGTCAACGGTACAGTTTCGGTCACTTCAACTTTATCGGAAAGAACCGGCAAGTAAGTCTGCTCACCGTCCGCAAACGTTCCGCCCTCAGCCAACACACGGCAAATCAGGACTGGAGTATGCTCTGTCATGCGTACATCAAACGTCACGACCTGTTGCTCCTGAGCCGCAGTCCGGAACGAAGAGGACTGTTTCAAAATCACTTTCTCCGTTTCGGCATCCAACAATTCCAAACGCACTTTTCCGCGGACATCGTTTGCCGACAAATTACGTACATTAAATGCCAACGAAGTACGGTCACCACTGCGCAGGAACCGGGGCAAATTACCTTGAATCATAAACTCTTTCACAGCAACCACCGTTGTATCCAGCATACCCGTATTCATGGTGCGGTCATGCGCCAGGGCCTTGAAGTTCCAAGCCGTAAGGCTTTCCGGCAAAGTAAATACTATTGCCACTTCTCCACGATTATCTGTCCGTAGTTGTGGATAAAAAAAGGCAGTTTCATTAAAGTTTGTACGTAATGGCATATCTTCCAGTTCGGATGCTCCGGCAGCAGTGACCACCTCCTCTCGCAAGGTACCTATCTCAGCACCATCATCACTTTTCGCATTCGACGCATACACTTGTTTGGCCGTTGTACGTTTTGCTTCCGAAGCCAACATTTTCACCTTCGGAACTGCGGCATCATACATTTGCATACTTTCTTCACGCAACAGGCTCGGATAGCTCAAATAGCTGAACAACAACGGTGGCGTCTTTAACCAAGGACGTTCCGCACTTCCAAATCCCACAAAACCATACCGATATGCCGACCTCCAGCTTGTATAAAACAGTTGGTGGTCAAAAGAAAGTGCCTTTTGCCAATACAATGAGGCAAACTTTTCAAGCGATGCATCATACAATGTCGCCATCAACGACGCGTGAGCGGGCTTACCGTCAGGATGGGTAATACTCAACCGCCATTCCTCCTGTTGTCCCGGCTGCAACTTGTTCCGGAAACTAGTCCACCGAAGCTGTAACTTCTTCTCCGGAACAGGTTTACGCAAACTGACTGTGGCATCGTACCGTTCACCTTCACGATAAAAACCGAATACAGCCGTCAAGCCGTCTCCATAACGTTCAGCATACGTATACCGGAAGCGCAGAATGGTGTCGGAAACGACATAGCATTTGCTTTCGATGAGTTGATTGCCGCTAAACAGGTCATAGTACAGATGTACATCCTTTTCGGTGGTACCCCATTGTACTTCATAAGGACGGTCAGACAGCTCCGGTTGCTCGTCCGGATAATAGAACCATTGTTTTGAGACACGATCGGCCGGACGTTGGTCCGCCGTTGAGAAAAGCACAAACTCGTGCCGTCCGTAAACCAGTGTATCCGTAACTCCATCGGGAACAGCCACCAACCGGTAATTACCGGAAGGAAGTGCCAGGATATCTGAAAAGACACGTTGTTCATTCACCTTGAAAACGCCCGAAAGTAACTCTTTACCCTGTAAATTATAAACATGATAAACTCCGTTTCCCTGGCGAGGTACACCGGCTGCATTTTTCCAGGAGAAACAAAGCGGAAGCGACTGGCTACGCTCTACCCTTCCCGCCCATTGTATTTCAACCGCAGGTTGGCGAACCGAAGCCGACAACAACAATTTGGACTCTTGATTTTCGCCATCAGCGCCCAGTACGGACGCGGTAACCTCAAACAAACCATATTCGGGCATTGCCATTCTGCCCCAAAGGGCATCGCTCCTGTCCATAACCAACGGTACAGACACAACAAAACGTCCGTCATCGCCCACCGGAGCTTCCCCCGTAAAGAAAGACTGCTCACCGGATGTCACCCAA
>CABSGW010000185.1 GCA_902477365.1 uncultured Prevotellaceae bacterium | reverse complement strand
GGCGCGTTGTCGCAACAACGGCATATTTACCTGTTCCGTCAGGCTGCCCGTCAGCACCGGCTACGTAATAGCGCAAATAATACAATTTGCTGTGTTCCTCCTTATAAATAACCTCTTCGTCCGACAAGGCGGTCTGTGCCTGCGGATCCCAATTCACCATACGCACACCGCGATAAATCAGTCCTTTATTATACAAATCCACAAACACTTTGATGACGCTTTCCGACCGGGTATCGTCCATCGTAAAAGCGGTACGATCCCAATCGCACGACGCACCCAGTTTGCGCAACTGTTTCAAAATGATACCTCCATGTTCGTCGGTCCACTCCCAGGCATGTTTCAAAAACTCCTCACGCGTCAGGTCACTTTTCTTGATACCACGTTCAGCCAAACGGTTCACCACCTTGGCTTCCGTTGCAATCGAAGCGTGGTCTGTTCCTGGAACCCAACAAGCGTTCTTCCCCTCCATACGCGCACGACGCACCAGGATGTCCTGTATCGTCTCATTAAGCATGTGTCCCATGTGCAATACACCCGTCACGTTGGGTGGCGGAATCACCACCGTATAAGGCTCACGACCATCAGGTTTCGAACTAAAAAGACGGTTGTCCAACCAGTACTGATACCATTTCCCCTCTACTTCTTCGGGATTGTATTTGCTTGCTAATTCCATGGATATATATCGTATTATCGTTTACATCTAAAATTGTCGCAAAGGTAACACTTTTTTGCGAACGAGAAATGCTATCCATTACGAAATCACCCCTTTTTATAGACGAAATAAAACCGCTTATGCCATGTAAAAACAACCAATCCATACAGAAGAAAACAAAATTCCATCGAAAAAAACACGATTAATACAATTGATTGCAACCTTTATTCACATAGCTTATTAACGAGTTCTGCCTTGAGTTTCGGTTTTTATCCTTATCTTTGTCCGGTAACAAAGAACATTTAACCCTAATCACACATTGAAATGAAGAAGAGAATAATCCTTTACACAGCAATGTTAAGCATGGCGCTGTTTACAGTCAGCTCCTGCAGTGACGACGATCCTCCTCCTTTGAAGCTAAACACGCCTAACACAGAAGGCAACCGCCTGATGTCTGTTGAACATGCGGGATTTCTGCCCAGCACATACGATTGGTCATTTTCATACAACAACGCACGTCTGGTTAAAGCCTATGGAACATACAAAAACCAGATGGACGAACCTTACACATATGAAAGTACGTTGAAGTACGGACACAACAGCCTGAAGGTGAGCAGTACCGGTAAAGACAAATCAACGCTCACGCTCAACGAGGCCGGACTCATCAGCCGTATGGAAGTAAACAAGAACACATACAACTTTAAGTATGAGAACAGTTATTTGACAGAATGGACCGAAAATGTGGTAAGTGAGAGTTTCGGGCAGGTAACGTCATATACCTCACATGCCGACATCACCTATACGCTTAGTGGTAACTTGCAGGAAATTGTATACACCGAGAACCTGAACTATCCATATGATTATTGTCGGCTGACATTCTCAACCACAGACACATTAAATGCCAATGGATTGTTGCCCGAAGCAATATCGAAAGAAATGGGTTGCCTTGGCTTTGAACATCTGTACTATGCCGGTGCACTAGGCCGCGGTACACGGAACCTGGTTCGTGAAATTACGTTCCGCTATCCGCAGAGACCCGAAAAGAATAAAACGGTCACATTCCAGTATGCACTGAGAGGCAAGGATGTTGTGCTATGCAGCTACACATACGAAGGCCAACCAGCAAGTGCTACCTATAAATACTAACCGTAGATTCCTTATCACAAAGATATTCCCCATTTCGTTTATGCAGCGAAATGGGGAATATTGTTATAAACAAGGCTACAGGTAACCGACGTGGCATTCACCCCCAACAAATACAACCTTATAGCAATAGAAACCAAACAGGTGAAATGAAATAGTTCGTCTTAAATGATGAGAACATCTTTAAAACAAACTACCTTATGAAGTTCTAGAAAACACGTTACAAAAGAAATCAGTCTTTCAACAGATGAGCCAAAAAGTCGTTTAATTCTTTATCAAGTCCTTCCATCAGTTCGCCACTCAACAGAAGCGTATCATCGTCTACCAGATAGAGTTCGGCTACTGTTTCTTTCTCGTCATCCACCAACACAAAAGAGTAAGGTTTCAGAATACCCATATTTTCTATGTTATGCTTCAGACGCATGATGCACTGGCGCAAAACAGGCTGCACATCATCGTAGAAATGTTCCTCTTTATTATCAATCCACTGTTCTATCACACAGCGGTTCAGCTCTTCTCCATCGTCATTAAACGCCAACAATTCCCCACTTTCCGGTTTTGCCTGTAAGTAAATATCGGTCAAGGGCATGCTCTCACTCTGTGCCGGATACTTGGCTGCAATTTTTTGTAGGGCACGCTCTACTTGCTGAATAGTTTGTTCGTTGGCTTTCATATTAAAAATACGTTTTACTTGGATAGACAAAATTACAAAAAAAACAATACGAACCCTTGTTTGCTTACAGAAAAATACGATTATTCGATAAAAAATCAGCTTCCTCCCTATTCCGTCCCTCGCCGGCAACATCTCCAGGTATACTCTTTTTCTCCTTTTTCATTTATGCCGTTTGTATTCAAACATCACCTGCATTTTCCACTGTATGTGTGCCCGCTCCAACGGACAGGCCTTCTCAGGAATACGGACTGGGCATCTTGTTGAAACGAGATGCCCAGTCCGTACCACCAATCCTACAAGCCCCACCCGCTCTACCGACTTTCTGAAAACAACCGTTTATCGCTCCTCTTATAACTCACGGCTCCCGGTACACCATACAAAGCAGCACGGAAAGATCATTAAAACAAAAAACAATTCAGGGTATCGCCTGAAACGACACCCTGAATATGATCAGCAAAGACTCAACTAGTTAAGTAAAAGCGCTTTGTTCATAACTGAAATCTTATAGGAAGAACCATCTTAACAGCAACGGGCACATTGTTCTTTATAGCCGGTTTCCATTTCTTTTTTTGAGTCAACTTCAATATACGAAGAGCTTCTTGATCCAACAACGGATCAACACTACGCATAACATTGACCGTAACCAGATCACCTTTGGACGAAACTACAAATTCAAGCACCACTATTCCCTGAATACCCTTCTTTTGCGCATCGGCCGGATAAGACATTTCTTTTCTGATAAAATTAAGTAGCCCCATCGGTCCCCCATCCACAGGGAATTGTGCGATTTCATCAACCTCTCTATACACTTCTTCATCTAACTGTATATTGGGTGTTTTAAAACTCGCTTTCTTTGTTTTCACACCATCCTGACGGGACTGGGTTGTAGTAGAACGTCCTGTTACAACTGCTGATCCGACAGCATCTTTCGCTGGAAGCACTTTCGAATTAGCAGACGAAGAAATACCGGCAACAGTAAGTACCGTAGACTGTTTTTTTGTTGTTTGAGAGTATTCAAACACTTCTGTTTTTTGTACTTTCTCCATACCGTTGAAGGTGTTCAGCGACGTGCGCGCCAACAGATCGGTATGATTGAACATCAACAGCATAGCTGTTGCAGGCAACAGGAACAGATATTTAGCTCCGGCCACCGAACGAGATTGTTTTTGATTCATCATGGCAATTCGTTTTTTAAGAGGTAAAACACTAAAATTTGATATATAAGAGACTGCAGTCGCAGAAGATAGGGCCGATTGGAGTAAATGAACTTGATAGGTATGTGCGTTATATCCTTGGGAAAGTACGCTGCGATCGGCCTGAAATTCGGTCAAAGCCTTGACTTCACGGCACAACAGCCATGCAGCCGGATTAAACCAACAGAGCGCGCGATTCAATTCACAGAACAACAAATCAAACGAATGAAACGAACGGACATGGGCATATTCATGCGCTAACACTGTACGCAACAAAGACGGTTTGTCTAACAGGGAGCGAGGTATAACCACACACCTGAAGAACGAAAAAGGAAACAGATTGTCTGCCGCTACCCGAAAACGGAAACCCAAATAACTGCCTCTGTCCGTACAATGTAGTAAGACCTTGAACAAACTAACGTAACGAATAAACATTCGTCCAAGGAAAAAGCTGACACCGACAGCATATATGCCCACTATGATCCAAAGGTAAACACTAGATGGCATAAATACAGAGGCAGGCTCAGGACCATAAAAAACCTTGGCATAAGATATCACGATTTCAGGCAATACAACCGTAGCGCTATGTCCTGCGGATGGGAAATAAAGCAATGGATAAACCCAAGAAATCATCAACACAAACCAGCATGCGATACGTCGCATACACAAAAAAGTATCACGCTTGACCAAAAGTGTATAGAGCCATACCAAAAGCCCCAAAGCCAGATTAACCTTCAATAGATACATCAGTAAATAAGCAACCATAACGTGATCTGTATTAAAAATTAATGATCTTTCTTTTCCTTCTGAATCATACGCATGATCTCAGTTAAGTCCTGATCGGAGATAACTTGCTCTTCGGCGAAGAAAGAAACCATCTCCTTATAAGAATTATCAAAATAGTGCGAAACAATACGACGCAGAAAATCACGTTTATAATCAGCCTGAGCAACCAATGGCGTATACTCATAGGTAGATCCCACACGACGTGCCTTTACAAAACCTTTCTGCTGAAGATTCTTTACAATCGAAGCCAACGTTGTATAGGGAGGACGTGGTTCTTCATAGCACTCCAAAACATCCTTCACACAACAGGGAGCTGCTTTCCAGATAAGCAACATAGCCTCTTCTTCTTGACGCGTTAACTTTTCCATTTTGTTTTACCTTATTCGATTAGCTTTAC
>CABSGW010000184.1 GCA_902477365.1 uncultured Prevotellaceae bacterium | reverse complement strand
TGGCGATACTCTTCCAGCATCGCCAGCAACGGCTCTGGGTACTCAGAACACATCACCAGCAGACCGTCGACGCGTTTTTGCGCCATCATCGACAGATAAGCCCGCTGTTTCTCAAGATTGTTCCACGCATTACCCAGAATCAGGGTGTAACCTTTCTGGAAGCAATTTTTTTCAACCGCTTCAATGATCTCGGCAAAATAGGCCGCTTCGCTGCTGGTCGCCAGCAAACCGATAGACTTGGTGTGGTTAACCTTCAGGCTACGCGCCACCGCGCTAGGGGAGTAGTGTAATTCTTTAATCGCTGCCCACACGGCGTTGCGCGTTTCTTCAGCGACGAAACGTGTTTTGTTGATCACGTGTGACACAGTTGTAGTGGAAACGTTTGCTCGTTTCGCTACATCTTTTATTGTTGCCATTCCATTTCACTCCAGACCCTAACTTCAGCTCCTGCAAAATCGCAAGGTAAACGTTTGCCTTTACACACCTTACGCACAACAAAAGTGTTGCGGTACGCCGGAAAAACGACACGGAGCGTCAGGAAGGGGTCAATGGCCAGTACGCAAATAGTGTAAGCGTGGAATTTTGGCCGATCTTGACGAAAAGGGGAAGTGGTAAAAACACTTATCATTATAAATGACGGGAGATTTTTTCATCACAGTGTGTAAAAATGCGTAATATCACTTTTTGTGTGGTAATAAAAAAGGAGAAAACTTGATGAGCACCGACCTTAAATTTTCACTGGTAACAACGATTATCGTCCTCGGTTTGATCGTAGCCGTGGGTTTGACTGCCGCGCTGCACTGATTTCCTCTCGAGGGAGCGCGTTCTCCCTCGCATCTCCTTCCTGTTTGTTAGCAAAATGGCAAAAGTGTTTTCTCTTTTTGTTATTTTCATTTTTTTGTGATTGCTGTCATGCTTTCGCCACTTTAATGAATATCGCGTAATGACGCGAAGAGGTGGAGATAAGGCATGAAAATTAACTATCCGTTGCTGGCGCTGGCGATTGGCGCGTTTGGTATCGGGACAACGGAGTTCTCGCCAATGGGCTTGTTGCCCGTCATTGCGCGCGGTGTGGATGTCTCGATTCCCGCTGCCGGAATGTTAATCAGTGCCTATGCAGTTGGCGTAATGGTGGGCGCGCCGCTGATGACGCTTCTACTTTCTCATCGTGCCCGCCGCAGTGCGTTGATTTTCCTGATGGCAATTTTCACGCTAGGCAACGTTCTTTCCGCCATCGCGCCGGATTATATGACCCTGATGCTTTCACGCATTTTGACCAGCCTGAATCACGGAGCATTTTTTGGTTTGGGTTCAGTCGTGGCCGCAAGCGTGGTGCCAAAACATAAACAGGCCAGCGCAGTTGCCACTATGTTTATGGGGTTAACCCTGGCAAATATCGGTGGCGTGCCGGCGGCGACCTGGTTGGGTGAAACCATCGGCTGGCGGATGTCATTTCTGGCAACGGCGGGGCTGGGAGTGATTTCAATGGTAAGTCTGTTCTTCTCATTACCTAAAGGTGGTGCAGGGGCACGACCTGAAGTGAAAAAAGAGCTGGCGGTATTAATGCGTCCGCAGGTGCTGTCTGCATTGCTGACGACGGTACTGGGAGCTGGTGCAATGTTTACTCTCTACACCTATATCTCTCCGGTACTGCAAAGTATTACCCACGCAACACCGGTGTTCGTCACGGCAATGCTGGTGCTGATTGGTGTCGGATTCTCTATCGGTAACTATCTCGGCGGCAAACTGGCAGATCGTTCAGTTAACGGCACGTTGAAAGGCTTTTTGTTGCTGCTGATGGTGATTATGCTGGCAATCCCGTTCCTGGCCCGCAATGAGTTCGGCGCAGCTATTAGCATGGTGGTGTGGGGCGCAGCAACCTTTGCGGTCGCACCGCCGTTACAGATGCGCGTGATGCGTGTCGCCAGTGAAGCGCCAGGTCTGTCTTCATCAGTCAATATTGGTGCCTTTAATCTTGGAAACGCGCTGGGAGCAGCTGCTGGTGGTGCGGTAATTTCCGCTGGGCTGGGATACAGCTTTGTGCCAGTGATGGGAGCGATTGTCGCGGGACTGGCATTATTGCTGGTGTTTATGTCAGCCAGAAAACAACCTGAAACAGTTTGCGTTGCTAACAGCTAATTAAACAAAAACGCAGAAGGATAACCTTCTGCGTTACAGTTGCTGACAACGTGCGATTTATCTTGCCGGATGCGGTGTTAACGACTCATCCGCGTTGACATGAAAAGACGCGTTAGGCGTCGTATCATGCAGCGCTTGTCGGATGCGGCGAGTGCCTTATCCGACCTACATCGATGATCCGCGTAGGCCTGATAAGCGTAGCGCTTCAGGCAATGCTGCATTTGCCATCAGTTATTATGCAGCGAGATTTTTCGCTACGAATTCCCAGTTCACCAGCGCCCAGAAGTGCTCCAGATAGCCAGGACGTGCATTGCGATAGTCGATGTAATAAGCGTGTTCCCAGACATCAACGGTCAGCAGCGGAGTCGCATCGGTGGTCAGCGGAGTACCCGCGTTAGAGGTTGAAACGATAGCCAGTTTGCCATCGCTGTTTTTCACCAGCCAGGTCCAGCCAGAACCAAAGTTTTTGATCGCTGCATCAGTAAACTGCGCTTTGAAATCGGCAAATTCACGGCAAACTTGCCTTGCTCCGTGCCCATAAAGTATTCTTGGGGCGTCCATTTTACCAGGTCGGCGGATGAAGCATAGCCTATCGCGCTGCCTTCCGGGTCCAAGTCCCAGAAACAGTGCAACCTTCCGTCCTGCCGGTCTTGTATCAGACGCGGCTTGTACATGTATTTCCAAGCACCGAAGTCGCACCGCATAAAGACCATTCCTTCCGCCACGTCCTGCCAGTGCTTCCCGTCCGCGCTCCAGACGAACTGCATGCCGCGCCGTCCGTGGTCGTTGGTCGTGGGATAAGGGAAGACATAAACGGAATCGGGTTGTGCCGCCCGTACGGTACATGGCAAAGCCTGCATGAGGCAAAGTGCCATAAAAGGTTTCAGGATATTCATGTCTTCGGTCAATATAATGGGTAATTGTGAGAAACAGGGGTCATGATGAAGGTGAACTCATAATCTTCATACGGCAGGCGGAATTCCGGTTCGGGCATGGCCCCCCAACTGTCGATACAAGCCAGCCCCATCTGTGCCTTGTCTATCAGTACGTTGGTCAGGTCGGCCTTTTCCACTTCCTGCGAATGTCCCTGTTTCTTCACCGGTCCTTCGTCCAACGATTCGATGGTGTAGTGCAGGGAGGAAGCCGAGAACGGGGCATCGGCCACGAACTGCAACCCCGTGCCTTTCACGTCGAGGACTTTCCACCAACGGATGTCTGTTTTCGTGCCCGTCTCTTGCGGACGGATGTAGGGATAGAACTGTTCGTCTACGGTCTGGTGATAAATGCCGAGGTCTGTGCTGTGGTTGCGGTTGCTGTAATTCTCCACCGGCCCGCGTCCGTAGTAAGAAACGTATTCAAAATCCTTGGGCATGACCAGTTGCATGCCGAAGCGGAACATGTCGGATGCCTTTTTTCCCTTGTCGGCCACCATCTTTTGGTTGACCTTTACGGCTCCCCGGTTGTTGATGGTATAGGTCAGGTAAAGCTTGGCCGACACGCTCCTCATGTCGTATTCCGCCGACACGACGACCTGTCCTTCTTTCGTTTCGTGTTTTAACGACGTGAGACGCAGGTCGGGATTTTTCCAAGCCGCATATTTGTGTTGCAGTTTGGCACCGTAATCATTGTCGGTCGGGGCGCGCCAGAAGTTCGGTGTCAGCGCACCGCCTTTCCGGATGAACTCCGTCCGATCCACGGCATAGCGTTCCATGTATCCGGTCATCTTGTTGAAACGTACCCGGAAGTTCTCTCCCGTGATAATCAGATGGGCCAGATTACGGTCGTTGACTTGCGGGACGACATCCGGAATGTAACGCACGCTTTCGTTCTTCAAAACCATGTCCGGTGCCTGATAGGGCCGGAGTTCGATTTGTGCCTTGGCCACCACGTGACGCGCCGGAATGACGCCTTCTCTTTCCCGTTGCAGGTATCTCACGTTGAGCAACCATTCGCCTTCCCCGTCAGTTCCGCCCCAGTCCAAGGTCATCGTGGCGGTTTGTTGCGGTTGGCAATCTATCCGTTCCACCGTTCCGCTGCGCATGACTTTTCCGTCTTTCAACGTTTCCCACTCCATGACGTATGCCGAAAGGTCGCGGAAGAAATTCTCATTGTATATCTTGATTTCGCCTTTCGACAAATCTCCGGGCGTGGTCCAGATGTTCTGGTAGAAGTATCTCACTTCGTAGCTGTGTGGGTTCGGTACACGGTCGGGACCGAACAAGCCGTTGACCATGTAATTGTCGTCCTTGGTCTTATAATCGTCGAAGTCCCCGTCGTAACCGTATATCATTTCCCCGTTGCGGCCGGTCCATCTCGGCGACTGGTCCACCCAGTCCCAGATGAAACCACCTTGGAACTTGGGATATTTCCGGATTAAGTCCCAATAGATGTTGAAGTCGCCCAAAGCGTTCCCCATGGCATGGGCATATTCGCACATGATGAAGGGTTTCTGTTTGTTGTCGTCCTCGCAATACTTGATGCAACGGGAGTAAGTGGGATACATCGGACAGTAGACATCGGTATTGGAACCGGTGTCGTAAGCTTGTTCAAAGTGGACGAAGCGGCTGGGGTCTTCCTGTTTGATCCAGTCGTAACAGGCCTCGAAGTTCGAACCGTCGCCACACTCGTTGCCCATCGACCACAGGATGATGCTCGGATGGTTGAAGTTGCACTGCACGTTGCGTTGGTTGCGTTCCAGATGCGCTTTCTTGTAAGCCGGGTCCTTGGCCAACGACTTTTCCTT
>CABSGW010000183.1 GCA_902477365.1 uncultured Prevotellaceae bacterium | reverse complement strand
CCGTCTGAAATATGATAAATATGCAGCGAATCGCCGTAGCTTGTATATCCGATAAATTGTTTGACAGACAGTTTCCAGCGCTGGCCGAACGCTATGCCGACTCAGGAATATTCGGGCCGACCTTTATCGCATCCATCCTTTATATGATCACTTCAGGATGCACCGCGTCCACCCAATACGGACTGGCCGAAATGTTCAAACAATCGGTCGAGGGGAAAATTGACTTCGTTGCCGACACACGCGAATATGCCATCCGCGCCGAACGCATGAAAAAGATTTTCACCGACAACGGCTTCCACATTGTTTACGACCGAGATGTCACACAAACGGTAGGCGACGGCTTTTTCTTCACCATCGGCTACGGTGACATGCCCAGCGGCGAACTCGTTAAAGAGCTGTTATATTACGGTGTAAGCAGCATATCGCTCCAAACCACCGGCAGCACGCAACAGGGAGTACGTGCCTGCACATCCCGTATGCGGGAAGAGCTTTATCCCGTCATGCAAGAACGCATGAAAGCTTTTCATGCCGACCATCAGTAAACACTTAAACACAATCAACGAAAACACATCAAAACGACTGCCATGATTTGGAATGAAAATAAAGAATGTATGAGCCGCGATGCAATGCGTGAATTGCAGGGCAAACGATTACATAAACTTGTAAGGTTTGTTTACCACAACACACCGTTCTATCGCCGCAAAATGCAGGAAATGGACCTTTCTCCTGAAGACATCCAAAGCATTGATGATATTGTAAAACTACCATTCACCACGAAACAAGACCTCCGCGACAACTATCCTTATGGGCTACAAGCTTGCCCCATGTCCGAGATTGTCCGTGTGCACGCCTCATCAGGCACTACCGGCAACCCCACAGTTGTGGGCTATAGCCGTCGCGACCTCTCAGTCTGGGCCGAAGCCGTGGCCCGTTGCCTGTCGGCTTTCGGTGTCACACGGGATGACGTATTCTCAGTTGGTTACGGCTACGGGTTGTTTACCGGAGGCTTAGGATTGCACTATGGCGTGGAACATCTGGGTGCAACCGTTGTACCCACCTCGGTAGGAAACACCGAAAAGCACATCCGTCTGCTCCACGATTTAGGCATTACAGGCTTAGCCTGCACACCTTCTTACGCACTCTATCTGGCCGAAACAATGGAAAAAACCGGTATGAGCAAAGAAGACATCCGGTTAAGGATCGGCGTATTCGGTGCAGAGCCATGGGGAGAAAGCATGCGCCAGGAAATAGAAGAACGTTTAGGCGTAGACGCATACAACATTTATGGCCTGAGCGAGATCATGGGTCCGGGAGTATCGCATGAATGCGCATGCAAATGCGGCTCACACATCATCGAAGACCACTTCTTTCCCGAAATCGTATCTCCCGATACCCTGCAACCATTATCCTATGGAGAACAGGGTGAACTGGTATTCACGACACTCACCAAAGAGGGAATGCCGCTATTGCGTTACCGCACCAAAGACCTCTGTTCGCTTATTGAGGGAAAATGCGACTGCGGACGTACCAGCATACGTATGAGCCGTATTGTAGGCCGCAGCGATGACATGCTCATCATACGAGGCATCAACGTATTCCCGTCTCAGGTGGAAAGTGTCATCCTGAGTCTGCCCGAATTTGAGCCCCATTACCTGCTGGTGGTGAACAGAGAGAACAATCTTGACACCCTGCAAGTGCAGGTGGAAGTCCGGAAAAACTTTTTCTCGGACGAGCTCAGCAAGATGCTTGCCATGAAAAAACGTTTGGCCGAACACCTCAAAAGCGTACTCACAGTCAGCGTAGACGTAAAGTTGATGGAACCAAACTCCATCCAGCGCAGCGAGGGAAAAGCGAAACGAGTAATAGACAACCGAATTGTTAAATAAACGAAGAAAAGGAAACTACCATGACTACCAAACAACTATCCGTCTTCTTGGAAAACAAGTCCGGCCGTATCAATGAAGTCGCCAAAACATTGGGAAAGAACGACATCAACATGCACGCCTTCAGCATGGCCGAAACAGCTGATTTCGGTATCCTCCGTCTTATCGTGTCTGACGCTGAAAAGGCGGTACAAGTGCTCAGTAATGCTAATTTTGCCGTAATCCTGACCGATGTTGTGTGCATTGAATGTGCCAACACCTCCGGCTCACTATCCGTCATCCTCGATTATCTGGCGGCCGAAAACATCTTTATTGAATACATGTACGCCTTCGCCAAAGGTGACAAGGCGCACGTTGTCATTCGTCCGACCGATTTGGACCGCTGTGAAAAGATACTCGAGAAAGAGCAATGCAACATGCTGAACAACCACATGCTGTAAGACGCTCTTCCAGGAAAACATCATAACGCAATCCTTGTAAAGGCAGCCATCCGGTCATGATGAAACAACATCGTGTTACCGGATGGTGTTTTTTTACCCGGTCTCGTACCGTAGATTGTACAACTCATTCCATTCCGAAGACAACCTACCTGTAAAAACATATTATACAATGAAACAATCCAACATCCGCAGCAAGCAGCTCATCCTACTCTTGTTCTTTGTAACCGGCATTCTCTCCGCACATGCCGACAACCGCAAATGGATGAATCCGAAACTTCCGCCCGAAACACGAGCCAAGCTCCTGATGAAGGCAATGACGATAGACGAAAAGATAGCCCAAATGGAGATGGTATCCTTATGGGATGAAAAGAAAGTAATTGAAGAAGAACGCATGCATCTGGGTGCAGGCGTTGGCGCATGGATAGCCGAGATTTCGCCCGAAGCGTACAACCGCCTGCAAGCCTATTCAGAACTGTCGCGCCTTCAGATACCCTACCTGATAGGCAATGATGCCGCTCACGGCGACGCCATGAAGCAAGGACGTACCGTCTTTCCGTCATCCATCACAATGGCCGCAACCTTTAACCCCGAACTGGTTGGCCGTGCCGCCCAACTGGCGGCAGCCGAAATACGCGCCAGCGGAAACCACTGGACATTCGCTCCCAGCATAGACATTGTGCACGATGCCCGGTGGGGACGTACAGGCGAAACCTACGGAGAAGACCCGTTGCTAAGTTCCATTCTTGTGACCGAGGCCGTCAAAGGCCTGCAAGGAAACTACGACCCACAGAAGAACGTCGCAGCCTGTGCCAAACATTTTCTGGGCGGAGGCGCATCCCTCGGCGGTGTCAATCATGGACATGCCGAACTATCCGAACGTACACTGCGCACCGATTTCCTGCCTCCCTTCAAGGCAGCCATCGATGCCGGAGTTGCCACCATCATGCCCGGACACAACGATGTGAACGGCATACCTGTTCATGCCTCACACAAACTCCTTACTCAACTGGTGAAGGAGGAATATGGATTCAAAGGATTCTTCATCAGCGACATGGGAGACGTTGAAAACCTGTTGAACACCCGGCTACACCGCACAGCCGGCACACAAAAAGAGGCTGTACGGCAAGCCGTTTGCGCCGGACTGGACATGCACATGTACGGATGGGACAAACAAATGTTCCTAGGCAACCTGCGCCAACTGTACGACGAGAACCAAGTGACGCGCCAACGCATTGACGATGCGGTGTTACGCATCCTTACCCTGAAATTCCGCTTGGGATTGTTTGAAAACCGATACATAGACACCTCCAGGTTGCAACAAACCTTGCGCAAACCCGCCGCACTCAAAACAGCGCTTCAAGCAGCCCGTGAGTCTATTGTCCTGCTGACGAACCGCGACCAACTGTTGCCACTCGACACAATACGCTACCGCCACATCGTGGTGACAGGACCAAATGCCGACAACCAGGCCATGCTGGGCGATTGGGCCGCACCTCAAGAGAAGTGCGAACATGTGGTCACGCTATTGGACGGCATCCGAAAAGAGTTCCCCCACGCACAAATCACCTACATTCCCGTGGGACGTATCAAGGGAACACGATCCAAAACAACGGTTGCCACCACCGACCCCGTCACACAGGCTAAAGCACTTGAAGAAGGAGGCGAGATAAACGACTATGCCATCCGCCAGGCGGCCGAAGCGGCATCCAAAGCCGACCTCACCATTCTGGCCATAGGCGGCTACGGGTTACGCACCGACTGGGGATTGCGTACATACGGCGAATCGGCCGACCGTCCATCCATCGACTTTTATGGCCGCCAGGTAGAACTGGCCAAAGCCATAGCTGCTACAGGAAAACCATTCATTACGGTCATCAACAACGGAAAACCCCTTAACAACAACTGGGTGAAAGAGCATTCCGCAGCTATCATCGATGCCTGGGAGCCCGGCATGTTCGGCGGGCAGGCCGTAGCCGAAGTCATCTCGGGACGTATCAACCCTTCGGGCCAGCTGCCCATCACCATTCCGCAACATGCCGGACAAGTGCCTCTGTTCTATTACCAAACAAAGTCACGTTACCTCACCGGATACGGACTGGGCAGCACACGGGCCGATGACAAACCGGCATTCTGTTTCGGTCATGGGCTGAGCTACACGTCATTCCGGTGCCGCGACTTGAATGCAACCGACACACTCCTGGTACGGGATAAATCCTTACAGGTGAAAGTGGAACTGACCAATACCGGAGCGCGTGAAGGCGCACGCACCGTCATGGTCTTTGTACGCGACAACGTATCCTCAGTCACCACCGCCTTACAACGATTGGCTGCTTTCCGCAAAGTGACCTTGAAAGCGGGAGAGAGCACACCTGTTACGTTGGAAGTTCCGGCAGATGCCTTCAAACTCTGGAACAGAGAGATGAAGCAGGTAGCCGAGCCGGGAACGTTCACGCTAATGGTCGGTACATCGGTTGACGACATTCACTTCAGCCGCACGGTAACGTTGCCAGAATAAAGAACCTCGCAGCGAGTCCATTCATACGTTACTGGGCTTCTTGTTGCAACAACACCGCGCCTCCCCCGGAAG
>CABSGW010000182.1 GCA_902477365.1 uncultured Prevotellaceae bacterium | reverse complement strand
TGGTGATTGACGGCCTGTTTGGTACCGGGCTGAACAAGCCGCTGAATGGTGGCTTTGCTGCTTTGGTAAAATACATCAATACCTCCTCGGCAAAAGTTGTTGCTATTGATATTCCTTCCGGTTTAATGTGCGAAGATAACACATACAACGTTCGAAGCCATATTATTCAGGCAACACTTACACTGACACTCCAATTACCGAAACTGGTATTTCTGTTGGCAGACAGTGCACCATATACGGGAGAAATCGAACTACTGGATATCGGCCTTCATCCCGAAGGTATCGCTTCGGCAAAAACCGCATACACAATTGTTGAAGAACAGGATGTTGCCTCACTTCTCAAACCACGGATGCCCTTCAGCCACAAAGGCACATACGGACACGGGTTGCTGGTGGCCGGCAGTTACGGCATGGCCGGAGCAGCCATATTGGGAGCACATGCCGCCTTGCGCAGTGGAATCGGAAAAATCACAGTTCGCACCCCGCAAGAAAACGTCCCCCTTTTACAGACGACAATTCCTGAAGCCATTGTGAATCCGGATACCCACAAACAGATATTCAGTTTACCGGTAGACACCAATCCCTATTCGGCCATTGCCATCGGGCCGGGACTGGGACAGCATCCTGATACGGAAATCGCATTTATCGAACAAGTGCGGCATACGCACGTCCCTCTTGTTATTGACGCCGACGGCCTGAACATCCTGGGAAGCCACAAGGGGTGGATACAACAAATACCCAAAGGTACAATACTGACCCCTCACCCTAAAGAGTTTGAACGCATTTCAGTGAATTGCATTGACTCGTACTGTGCGCTCCACCAAGCACATGAAATGGCTATCCGACAACAATTCTACATTATCCTGAAAGGGCGTTACACAGCTATCTGTACTCCATCCGGACATATTTATTTCAACCCTACCGGAAATGCAGGTATGGCTACGGCCGGGAGCGGAGATGTGCTGACGGGCATTTTGCTGGCCTTACTGGCCGAAGGATATGCCGCTGAAGAAGCATGCCAACTGGGAGTGTACCTGCACGGATTGGCCGGCGACTTAGCCGCAGAAAAGCTAGGGCAAGAAGGGTTGATGGCATCCGATCTGATTCACGCATTACCCCAAGCTTTTAATAAACTCAGAAACATTTCAAAAGCATGAGACATAGTTTAATAACCTTGGCCTTCCTGGCGCTTTCAGCCACAGGACAGACTGTTGTAAATTCCTATATACCGGGAATCACGACCGACGGTATTACGTATTTCCTTCCGCGCACCGAACTGGCCATCACCATTACAGCAACCAAGACTACGCGTACACCTGGCGATTTCAACGCATATGCACAACGCTATATGCGCCTTAATAATGTAATTACATCACCACAAACTGAATGGAAAATTGACCAAATCACTACAGAAGCTATCGGAGTACCCGACAAAGAGAAGGCATTTTCCATCAAACTCAAGAGCAATACGGTTGCTCCCTTTGCTACATTGACTAAAGAAGGTATCCTGCTCTGCGTCAACGGTGAGGAACAACAACCTACCCCATTAGCGGCATTACCCAAACCGGTTTCCACGAAAAATACGCTTAATCCAAGGGAATATTTTACGGAAGAGATTTTATCGGCCGGCAGCACAGCCAAAATGGCGGAACTGACAGCCGGAGAAATCTATGACATACGGGAGAGCCGTAATTTGCTGAACAAAGGAGAAGCTGACTTCATGCCCAAAGACGGTCAACAACTCAAGTTGATGTTGGAAGGACTAGCCAAACAAGAAGAAGCGCTGTTGCAACTTTTTAAAGGAACAACCGAGACTGCGACCTATACATACCGCATCATCTATAACCCGACACAAGACACCGATCGTGATGTCCTGTTTCGTTTTTCCAAACAACTGGGAATCGTCGAAAAAGACAACCTTGCCGGTGCTCCTGTATACATCCGTGTAACCGACAAACAAACCGCGCCTCAACCGGTTGAAGATCCCGATGCAAAAAAAAGTAAAAAGACTAAGGAACTGAACGACCTGCGCTACAACGTGCCAAGCGAAGTGGCTATTTCCATTTTTGCAGGTAACCATGAATTTACACATGCAGTCTATCCGATGGGGCAGTTCGGATATGTGGAGCATCTGGGTGGTGACCTTTTCAACAAAAAGAATATGACACGCGTCTCACTCCACCCAACCAATGGAGGCTTAAAGAAAATTGAAGCGGCATCGCCACAACAATAAAGTACAAATAACACAATGAATAAAAGAAAAATCACCTTACTTCTTGGGCTGTTTTGCACCTATTTGCTTTCAACGGCCGCAACCCGGACTTACGACATGTCCCAGTTTGGAATCATCGCAAACAGCACGGAGGACATGGCCCCTTTGATGGACAAAGCTCTTCAAACCATACGACAAGAGAATTCAAAAGGCAACAAAATCGTACTTCGGTTCACAGACGGAACGTATCAATTCCATCCCGATAAGGCCTCAATCCGCACCTATTATATATCGAACCACGATCAGGACAATCCGAAAAAGGTAGGACTTTGCTTGGAAGACTTCAACAACCTTACAATAGAAGGTAATGGCGCACAGTTTATATTTCATGGAAGGATGCTGCCAATCTCATTGATACGCAGCAAAAATTGTACACTCAAAGATTTCAGCATTGATTTTACCCACCCGCACATCGCACAAATACAAATTGTAGCCAACAGTGCCGAACAAGGAATCACGTTCCGTGTAGCACCTTGGGTGAATTATCAGATCACCGCCGACTCGTTATTTGAGCATAGCGGAGAAGGATGGACTCTCCGTCCCAGCTGGGGTATTGCTTTTGAAGAGAAGACCAAGCACGTTGTTTACAACACCAGCGACATCGGCTTCAATTTGAAGGGTGTAACAGAAACCGCACCACGCGTATTGCATGCCCCCAACTGGAAAGACAAAAGACTCGTTCCCGGCACAGTGGTAGCCATGCGCGGATGGGGACGTCCCACACCGGGTTTATTCCTTTCGCACAGCACCAACACAAAAATCCAACGTGTCAAAGTGCACTATGCCGAAGGCATGGGTTTATTAGCCCAGCTATGCGATAATATCACCATGGATGGATTTGGCGTTTGCCTAAAAGGTGACAACGATCCCCGCTACTTCACGACACAGGCCGATGCCACCCACTTCTCGGGATGCAAGGGAAAGATCACCTCTGTCAATGGTCTGTATGAGGGAATGATGGATGATGCCATCAACGTACATGGCACTTATCTGAAAATAACCAAACGCATAGACGACCGCACCATAATAGGACGCTATATGCATGGCCAATCATGGGGTTTTACCTGGGGATATGCGGGTGACAAAGTACAATTTGTGAAATCCAGCACCATGGAACTGATAGGCGGAGAAGCGCAAATTGTTTCCATTACTTCACATGACCAAAAAGACGAGCATGGAGCACGTGAGTTCCTGATTCGCTTCAACACACCGCTGGATGCCGCAATCAATGAAAAAGAAGGTTTTGGTGTTGAAAACCTGACATGGACTCCTGAAGTTTACTTTGCAGGAAACACCATCCGGAACAACCGTGCACGCGGTAGCCTATTCAGCACACCTAAAAAAACAATCGTTGAAAACAACCTCTTTGACCATACATCCGGTACAGGGATCCTGTTATGCGGCGATTGTAACGGTTGGTACGAGACTGGTGCCTGCCGTGAAGTGATTATACGCAATAATACCTTTATCAATGCATTAACAAGTCAGTTCCAATTTACCAATGCCATTATCTCTATTTATCCGGAGATCCCCAATTTAAAAGAACAGGTTAAATATTTCCACGGTGGCAAGAAGGGCAGCATACGCATTGAGAACAACACATTCGAAACCTTTGATATGCCTATACTGTATGCCAAATCGGTCAATGGACTTACATTTAAGAACAACATCATCAAGACCAACACGGATTACAAGCCCTACCACTGGAATAAACAACGCTTCTTGTTTGAACGGGTGATTAATGCCGACATACAGGAATAACAGCTATAGCAAATAGATTAATTTTGTATACGAATACTACTCCTCGCAACAGGAGTAGTATTTTTTTGTCCAGTCACATTATATAGAGAATACCTGTCTTGTTGACATAAACCACGTTGTTCCATTCACAAAACAAATCTCCAATCAATAAAAGGACGGATAAACCTAAGACTCTCCTAAAAGCCCCCACCACGACATGTCTTGGCATACCGTATAGCTGTACCACAAGAGAGAGGCTTTTCGAAAAAACAAAAGTATAAAGCAAGTGGTGCATCTTTCGTTCTTGAAAGATGCACCACTTTTTATTTATGTAAACTCCGCTAAAAACGGAATTTTACAGCCTTAATTAGCCCAATTTATTATCTGAACCCAAAACGTTTACAATCTTATGCTTGTAAAGTTTCTCCATGTTATCACGAGCAGGACCCAAATATTTACGAGGATCGAATTCAGCAGGTTTCTCAGCAAATACCTGACGGATAGCTGCGGTCATAGCCAAACGAGAGTCTGAGTCGATGTTGATCTTGCAAACTGCGCTCTTAGCTGCTTTACGCAACTCTTCTTCAGGAATACCGATAGCAGCCTTCAATGCACCACCGAATTTGTTGATTGTATCAACTTCCTCTTGAGGAACAGAAGAAGAACCGTGCAATACGATGGGGAATCCGGGCAACTCTTTCATTACGCCATCCAATACATCGAATGCTAAAGGAGGAGGTACCATACGACCGGTTGCAGGATCGATGTGACACTGTTCCGGAGTAAATTTATAAGCACCGTGAGAAGTACCGATAGAAATAGCCAAAGAATCGCATCCGGTCTTGGTTACGAAGTCAACCACTTCGTCCGGCTCTGTATAAGTGTGGTGGTCAGAAGAAACTTCATCTTCTACA
>CABSGW010000181.1 GCA_902477365.1 uncultured Prevotellaceae bacterium | reverse complement strand
CGGGAGGAGATGCTGCATGGGCTGCTGGTATTACGAAAAAAAATACAACAAAGGTAGAAGGTCGTATTAGCGGTTCTGCAGTTCAGATTGTGTCGAAGGATTTAGGACTTGCTAAGGCTAATGGTAATGTGACAACAGGCCGTATCAATATGGGAAGCGCAAATGCTACCGATCCCTCCAATTATAACTATACCGATACGCAAGGCGAATTTAACAGTCCCTTTGATGGTATGCCCGACAGTGTACGCTTGTATGCCAAGTTTACACGCGGAGGTAGCGACAATAATGCACAGGGTAATTTCATCATTCATGGTGACTACAACTATAAGGATCCTATGCCCGCAGTCGAGGCGGATGAGGCTGCTCCTTATTTGGTAGCAACGGGTACGGTGTCTATCACTCCTTCTGACGAATGGACAGCATTCTCTGCTCCGATGGTATATGCTGATAACGAGTATAGCAACAATCACTATATGTTGGCATCGTTTACGACCAATCCGCTGCAAGGTGGTTCGGCGGGTGACATCCTGCAAGTGGATGACGTGTCTTTTGTGTACAACTCCATGCTCGATTCCGTTTATTTGGATGGCAAGCGTTATACTTCGTTCAAAAAGACCAAGGATACCTATTATCTATCTTATAACTACAATCCCGATGCCGTGGCTTTCTTTGCAGACGGACGCGCAGCTACAGTTGGAACCAACTATGAAGAAAGGGACGGTTACGGCTGGTTGACGGTTACGGTGAAGGGTGGTGACTATGCGGTGAATCCGGAGAATGTACACACTTATACGTTCCGTTTTAACGCTCCTTCGGCTTACCTTAAGGAGATCAAAATAGACGGAGTGGTGGTGAAAGATTTTGCTCCGGGTATATTTACCTATAATTGTGAAGAGATTCCTTACGACGCTTCTCGTATTACGGTAAGTAAAAGTGATGGTAAGGCAGAGGTTACGAATAATTATGACTTTGCAACAGCATGCTACACCATCAAGGTGAAGGCAAGTGATGCCGAGGGTACAACAAATACCTATACGGTACAGTTCAAGAAAGAGGCTGTGCTGTTGACCGACAACTATCAGTTGCCGAACAGTGACTTTGAAGAAGAGTGGATTGTACGTAAGAAAATGACTAATGCCTCGTTGAAACATAGCGAGGAGTCACCGCTTTATTGGAACTCGTTCGGTCGTGCGGTTGGAAGTGCTTCAGGCTTGGCTTTCTTGTTGGCTAACCAAACCGGTACGGTGAAACAAGTGACCGGTTACGACGGAGAAGGTTATGCCGCAACCATTGTGAGCCGTAAGAACTTGATGGGAACTACCTCTAACGGTAACTTGACAAGTGGTATCATTCATATGGGTAGCGGTACGGCTTCCGATTCTACGAACTATAACTTCACCAGTTTGAGCGAAGGATATGGCCGTTGCCATTTCGTGGGTATTCCGGACAGTGTATCGGCTTACTATCGCTTTGTTCCGGTGGCTGACACAACGGGTAACGCTTCGGCTACTTTCGTTCTGCACGGTGAGACCGAATACAAGGATCCTTCGGCCATCATGAAAGAAGACGCGCAGAAGTTCATGGTAGCGAAAGCACAGACACTTATTGCTCCGACAGCCGAATGGACACGTATGGCTACAGCTTTTACGTACAATGGTGACAAAGATACGGAGGCAGGTAAGAGGTATATGTTGGCTTCGTTCTCAACGAATGAAAAACCGGGAATCGGTTCTGCCGGCGACTCTTTGAGTATTGACCACATCCGCATGGTTTATAATGCGCGGTTGGCATCGCTTTCGGTGAACGGTGTACCGGTTGAGGGCTTTGACAAATACGATGTGGCTTATGCCATCCTTGAGAACTATGTACCCGGTACTACGGTGGTTGAAGCTGTGGCCGACGGACGCAGTGCCCGCGTAGAACAGTCGTATGATCCTGCCACCAAGCGTCTGACCATTTTGGTAAAGGGAGGAGACTATGAGGTGAATCCTGAAAATGTAAATGCCTATGTCATCGCATTCGAGACACCGGATGGTATTCAGCAAACCTTGAAAGACAATCGCCCGGTAACGGTGTACACGGTTGACGGTATGGCAGTTCGTCGCAATGTGGCTGCCAAGGACGCATTGCGTGGCCTGGCTACGGGTGTCTATGTGGTGAATGGTGTGAAATATGAAGTACGCTAAGAACACTTTTTGAATCTTTCGGTTCTGGCGACTTGAAAAATCTCCTGTCTGGCATAATGAGCCGGGCAGGAGATTTTTAGTGATACAGGTGTGCTGGGTTTGCGGTGGATTTTGTAATTTAGCAACCTGGTTGAATGAAATAACTTTATAATATGGAAACACCTCAGAGCGGTTATTGTACTAAAAACTACGGACAGCCGACCAAACGTTATTGTCAGACATTGGATTTGCGGCAAGATCCTGAACTTATTGCAACCTATCGGAAAATACACGATGAAGCCCATATGTGGCAGGAAATTATGGCGGGTATTCGGCAGGTAGGTATCTTGGAGATGGAGATTTATTTGCTGGGGACGCGTCTGTTTATGATTGTTGAAACACCGGTTGACTTTGATTGGGACGAGGCGATGGGACGGTTGTCTATGCTTCCCAGGCAAGCGGAGTGGGAGGCTTTCACAGCGCGTTTTCAGGCAACGTCGGCTTCAGCCTCTTCGGCCGAGAAATGGAAGTTGATGGAGCGCATATTCCATCTTTATAAGTAGGAGCCAAGCGTAGCTAGTTGCAGCGGTATCTGTTTTTGAAAACGGATGCCGCCGGATTTGTATACGGAGTAAGCTGATTCCTGTCAGAAGATGGGAATAGTTATTTTATGTGATAAACATGCTCCACTTTTGTTTTATTTTGATTACACTTGTATATTCCTTGTTATTAGATGGTTAAGTGGTTATTGAAGCCCGCTTAGGAAAAAAGAATGAATAAAAGTGGGGAATTGTGGGGAAAAATCCGTACTTTTGGAAATTCAATTCACAAGACACAGCGCCATGCGTTTTACGGGGACTATTGAAGCCAAAGCCGACACGAAAGGACGTTTGTTTTTTCCTGCTGTCTTTCGTAAGCTTCTTCAAGAAGAAGATGCGATGCAATTTGTGCTCAAAAAAGATCCTTATCAAACCTGTTTGGTACTTTATCCATGGCAGGTGTGGAACGAACGTCTGGACGAATTGCGTAGCCGGTTGAACCATTGGAATCCGGAACACCAGCAGGTGTTGCGCTGTTTTATGGCGGACGTTGAACTTGTGACACTCGATGCCAACGGCCGTTTTCTGGTCCCCAAGCGTTATCAGCGGATGGCCGCCATAGAGCAGGATGTTGTCTTTCTGGGAATGGATGACACCGTAGAGCTGTGGGCAAAAGAGCAAACAATGCAGTCATTTGTTGCAGATGAGGCATTCGGCTCGCTATTACAAACACTAATGTGTAAAGAATAATGAATACAACGACGGCACAAACTTATCACGTTCCTGTGTTGTTGCACGCCTGTGTGGATGCTTTGAATGTCCGCGAGGGTGGTGTGTACGCAGATATGACCTTTGGCGGGGGTGGGCATAGCCGTGAAATCCTGAACAGGATGGACGGTGATGCGCACCTGTATGGTTTTGATCAGGACGCGGATGCGGAGCAAAACATACCCGACAATCCCCGTTTCACTTTTGTGCGGAGCAACTTCCGTTATTTGCGGAACTGGATGCGCTATTACGGAGTGGGGCAGTTGGATGGTGTGCTGGCCGATTTGGGTGTTTCGAGTCATCATTTTGACGATGAGGAGCGTGGTTTCTCATTCCGTTTTGACGGTGCGCTGGATATGCGTATGAATAAGCGGGAGGGTATGACGGCGGCCGATGTGGTGAATAGGTATGATGAGGAGCGCCTGGCTAATTTGTTTTATTTATATGGTGAGCTGAAAAACAGCCGCCGGCTGGCTTCGGTGTTGGTTAAAGCGCGGATGCAAGCCCCTATACAAACGGTTGAAGAGTTTTTGAAACATATAAAACCGCTGTTTGGCCGTGAACGGGAGAAAAAAGAGCTGGCAAAAGTGTTTCAGGCATTGCGTATAGAGGTGAACCATGAGATGGAGGCGCTTCACGAAATGCTGGATTCGGCTGTTTCGTTGCTTCGTCCGGGTGGTCGTCTGGTGGTGTTGACCTATCATTCGCTGGAAGACCGTATGGTAAAGAATATCATCAAAACCGGTAATATAGAAGGAGTGGTGGATGTGGACTTTTTTGGTAACAGAAACACCCCTTTGAAGGCTGTGAACAATAAAGTGATTGTGCCTGATGCGGATGAACAGTCGCGTAACCCGCGTAGCCGTAGTGCCAAGTTGCGTATTGCAGAGAAAAAGTAGGTTGTATGGGTAAAGATGAAGAAATAGAAAAAGAACTCAAGGGTGCTCCCTGGCCGGAAGAACGGGAAGACGCATTGGATGCGGACGAACAGGAATCCGCACCAGATACGGAAGAGGGGGAAGGCATTCATGCTTTGCGGCAGTTGGTTGCCGAAAAGGAGGTGCGGCGTAGGAATATGTCGTTACGGAGCATCTTGGGTGGAGACATTCTGACGGCTGATGGGTTACGCCGGCAGTTGGGGGTGATTGTCTTGGTGGCTATTTTTACATTGATCTATATAAGTAACAGGTATTCCAGTCAGCAGGAATTGATAGAAATTGATAAATTGAAGAAAGAATTGCTCGATATAAAATACGATGCGCTGACACGTTCGAGCGAGTTGTTGGAGAAAAGCCGCCGTAGCCGTATTGAAGAGTATCTGAAAGCGACTCATGACAGTACGTTGCAGACATCGACGATTCCACCGTTTAAACTTAAAATCACAGAAGAATGAATTTCCTTTCCAAGAAAATCATGCCACGTTATTTTGTGATAACCGTTCTCTTCGGAATGGTAGGCTTGGCTGTTTTGGGCAAA
>CABSGW010000180.1 GCA_902477365.1 uncultured Prevotellaceae bacterium | reverse complement strand
CAAAGTAGAGCCGGAACTTACAATATCAAAAATCGCATCAGCCAGGCCAATCCCCGGAGAGACCTCTACCGAACCGGTAATCACGTGTATTTCCGCTCTCACCCCCTGTTCTTTAAGGTATCGGGAAAGAATGCCGGGATACGAAGTGGCAATCTTCCTACCCTCAAACCACTGCGGCCCCGTATATTCAATATCCTTAGGCAAGGCCAATGACAGACGGCATTTGCTGAATCCCAAACGCTTTACAATCTCAGCATCTTCCGCCTTTTCCATGAACTCGTTTTCACCGACAATGCCCAAATCGGCAACTCCCGTAGCTACTGTTTGCGGAATATCATCATCGCGCAAAAACAATACTTCCAAAGGAAAGTTGGAAGACTGTACCAGTAACGTGCGTTTCGTTGCGCTTAGTTTAATATCCGATTCTTCAAGGAACGACATTGTTTCGTCAAAAAGACGGCCTTTGGCCTGTACTGCAATTCTTAACATGATATTATTTATATTTATGGTTTGCAAATAAAAAAACGAGGTTTACCAATGTTCGGTAAGCCTCGTTCATTATATGTTCTTCGTTATGCACATATCCTCATACGCCCACCGGATTATTCCTCAGGATAATAATGGTGATGATGTGCAACGATATTTTTCATACTTTTTCTATTTCTAATGCGACAAATGTAAACGATTTGTTTTAAACAAACAAGGAATTATCACAAAAAGTTTGATTTTTCTTTCATTTTCATCAAACAAGAGGTAAGATTTCATCCGGTTCTACATCACAATGATGAAAACACATTTCCTTTTCCGCCTTTTCCTGCGGGAAAGTAAAATAGGTACATGTAGCCTCCGTACAGAGTTCGCCCATGCTGTTATACAATCTTGCTTCTATAACGGCAATATTACGTTTCTGCTCACGCAACGATGCCCGTAACACCAAGTGTGTATCATTGGTAGATATGGATTTACGAAAACGAGTCTCCATTTTGGAGGTCACTCCTCCGGTCTGCAACTTACGGAACACCACCCAACCGCAAATTTCATCCAGCAATACGGACTGGATACCCCCATGCAACGTATTCAACCACCCCTGATACTCCGGACGGGGTTTCCAGATACTTACTATCTCATCGCCGTCTTCATAGAATTCCATTCTTACACCTGCCTCATTATCGGGAGAACAGCCAAAACAATTATAACCTTCCATGTTTTTCCATGGGTTGATAATCTTCTTCATACGATATCTTTATTATATATTTCTTTCACAACTCTTCTGCCACATCATATCTTTCTGTATAGCCTTGTAAATCGTTATACATATACATTACCTTATTAAGGCGACTTGTGCACGAGCGGCAACTAAACCAGATAGTACAACTGTTATTAACAGATATATCCTATGAAAATCCATAATACCTTTACATCTGTTTTTCATTCACAATGCTTTTCACAAAGATACGAAATCTTTAAAATGGAATATTAGTAAGAATACAAAAAACAGTATAAAATCGGAATAAACGGTTAAGTTTTTCCGATTTCACACTGTTACCAATATTACAAGATATACTACTCTTTACTTCTTGCATTCCATACCAACAAAGCCAACAGAACAGACAACAATGCCGCACCTATCCAAAACCAATTGATATACGTAAAATCGTAAACCTCTACACCATCAACAAGCTGTTTATTACCCTCAATCAATACACCGCTCATCACATCCTGCAAACCTGCTCCGATATAACTGGCAATACCTACCACACCTAAAGCTGCACCCGAAGCATTGCGAGGAGCAATATCCACAGCCATTAATCCACCCAGAAAGCAAATTAGCACACCGATACCCAAGCCAAAGAGCATCATCGCTAAAGCATCCATCCAAAAATGTACACCCGGAACAAGCAGGAAAAGACATAGAGCAAACACATTCATCAAACCGAAAATCAAGGCAGGAATATTGCGACGACCACCAAAAAACCTATCTGAGATAACGCCGGAAAACATTGTTCCTACAATGCCGAATACCGAACTTATAGAAATAATGAAACTGGCATCCAACGTAGAATAGCCCTTCTCAGCCTGCAGATAGAAAACACCCCAGCTATTTACCGCATAGCGGCTGATGTACATGAAAGCACTACTAAGTGCAAGTATCCAAATAGCCGGGTTTCTCAATACCGCTTTTTGAGCACGATTGAACTCCTCCGTCTCTAAAGCATCCATCTCCTTTTTCTTTTCAGGAGCATTGACAGCAGGAAGTCCCTTGCTCTGAGGAGTATCATGGAAAAAACGCCAGACTACCAAAGCGCCAATCAGACCGACAAGGCCAGCACCCAGAAAACCGTAACGCCATCCCAGTGCACTTACAATAGAGGCTACGATAATGAAAGTCATTGCCTCACCGATGTTGTGACTCGCACTCCAAAAGCCGTAAAAAGAACCACGTTTCTTGTCCGTGAACCAACGGGACAAGCCGACCACACAAGAAGCAGCACCCATAGACTGAAACCATCCGCTGATACCCCAAAGAACGGCAAACAGAATAAAAGAATGTACAAATCCCAAACAGAGGTTCACCAAAGCAGTCACCAGCAAACCGGTCGACATAAAACGATTGATATTGCTACGGTCAGCAAGAAAACCGTTCATAAACTTACCTACAGCATAGGTAAAGAACAGCACAGCACCGATAATACCCAATTCCGTTTCCGAAAAAACGCCCTCATCTACAATCGGTTTCTTTACAACATTCAAGCTCAGACGACAAACGTAATACATGCCATAACCAAGTGTAGCAGCAAGAAAAGTAGACCACTGAAGACGTTTCAAACGCTGTTTCTGTTCGGACAAAGATCCTTCATTACAAGGTTTCGGTTGTGAAACCCTGTAAAAGTTTATTATATTCTTCAACATACTTTTAAGTACCCCTTACATCTCAATCATGCAACTTTCTTTTCCGTAAATAGTCCAGTAAGTAAGCAGGACGATCGGTTTGAATGATACGGCATCCTAATGTATCAATTAAGTAGCCATAACCTGAATCCGGATTCTGCAAAGACATATCATCATCGTGTCCGCCAGCCATTGTATCCCATAAAGTATTATACCAAATTAGAGAACGTCCGTTCAAGGTAGTTGCAAGTTTTTTAGGAAGCAAGTTTGTATCTTTTACAAATAGTAACTCAAAAGCAACTGGAGACATATCTTTAATAAAAGCCTCTATGTGTTTCTCGGCTCCAGAAGCATCAAGGTCAACAATCGGCATATAAATTACATCTTCCAAATAATCACCAAATTGTTTCTTCACTTCGGCAACCGGTTTTCTCCCTTTCATTATAATTTGTTTGGTAGTTCCGGTTTTCTTCATAAGCTCATAAATCTGATCAAAGTAAAGGTCTGCCTGATCCAAATTTATCATGATTTTTCCTTTAGCATGCAACAATGCCTCTTCCAAAGTCGGCACTTTGTGAATAGTACGGATATTACAACCATTTCTCAAATTCAACTTACGAATATCACTCAATGTGTTTTCAGAAACCAATCCTTTTCCGGTAGTAGTACGATCCAATGTGCGGTCGTGCATAAGAATCAGTTCGCCGTCTTTCGTTTTCTTAACATCCAACTCAACAATGTCTACTCCCATTTTAATAGCGTTATCTATTGCTTCCAACGAATTTTCAGGAAAATTACGCCAATCTCCACGATGAGCCACTACAATTACAGAAGTCGAATCGCGACTCATCAGCTTTTCACGAATCTGCGCAACATGATCTTGTGCTGAAAGTTGCAATGCAACAAAGACAGCATACAATAATATATATATTTTTTTCATTTCTATTATTTTTAAAAGCCTGGAGAGTTATCTCTCCAGGATAGTTTATTAATTACTCAACCGTATACCCTTCATTCTGCCAGCCGTCCTTATCACTGACATTCTCTATTTCTGTCTGAGGAATCGGATATAACTGACGATAAGCAGCTATTCCCGGAAATACAGTAGTCATCTGTCCGGTACGTACGATATCAAACCAACGGTCACATTCCAAAGCCAGTTCCAGACGCCGTTCTTTATATACAGCCTGACGAAAAATTTCTTTTGTAGATAGCTCTTCTAATGTCTTTCCCATGAGATTAGCATTAATACGAACTGCATTTAAAGCATCCAAAGCTTCCTGTGTAGGAATGGCAGAAAGTTCATTGGCAGCTTCTGCATACATCAACATCACTTCGGCACAACGCATAACAGGGAAATCCGCACTTGTTTCATTATTTGTTGCGGGAGCATCGAACTTACCCGGCCGCTGACCGCTTCCCGTTGGAGCTACTAACGCTTTCCGATTATCGTCATTATTTTCAAATTCAGCCTGTTCCAAAGATATTATATTACCGTTATCATTATTTCTATATCGATTATTCTGATGAACGGATTCTCCTACACCACCTTTCAGATACTGGACTGCAAAAATTATATCTTTACTAGTCTTTAAATTATTAGGAAAAGTTTGAGGCATAGGTACCAAAGATAAATTCCGCTTAGCATTGATATCAGCAACTACAGAAGTCAATTCATTAATCACTTCTTGATAGTTTTTCATGTATAAATATACTTTTGCCAACAAAGCACGTGCTGCATAAGATGTAGCACGCCCTCGCTCTGATTCATCCCACACTTCCGGCAAACCTTTAGCTACAATCAGGTCTTTGATAATCAAGTCATAAACCTCACTAACAGGAGAACGCTTGTTGTTACGTGCTTCAGCTACAGTCTGCGTTTTTGTAATAATAGGAACCTCTCCCCATAAACGCACTAGATTAAAGTAACACAATGCACGTACAAAAGAAGCCTGTCCTGCTATTTGCGTTCGTTGTTCTTCAGTCATTTGTACTTTCTCCATATTTTGGAGTACAAGATTACAACGATAAATAGTCTTATATAAAGAAAGCCATGCACCCGACAAATTGGAATTAGCCGGAGTTTCGGTAAATACCTCTATTTGATAGGTAATACCACCACTGGCACCAGAATTGTCATTCTTAACATTATCCCCCCGAACTTCCATTAAAGTCATGAACTTAGAACCATATTGATCACTCGATTGCAACTCATCATAAATACCAATAATAGCCCCTTCTTATCC
>CABSGW010000179.1 GCA_902477365.1 uncultured Prevotellaceae bacterium | reverse complement strand
TGTTCGGGGGAGTGGCGGCTACGGCTATCGTCTACTTCCTGCTTATTAAAGGGGTGAAGGATCTGGCTTTCATGACTGCCGAGAACAAACAGTGGGTCAATGACCATACGCTGCTTATTATTCTGAGTTGCCTGGTGGGTTTCACGCTATTGATGCAGATTTTACACTGGTGTAAGATCAATGTCTTTAAGGTGGTGGTGCTAATGGGTACTTTTGCGCTTGCAATGGCTTTTGCCGGTAACGACCTGGTGAACTTTATCGGTGTGCCGTTGGCCGGTTTCTCGTCTTATCAGGACTATGTAGCTAACGGAACGGGCAATCCGGACAGTTTTTTCATGGGGTCGCTCAATGGTCCGGCTACAACGCCGCTTATCTTCCTGATAGGTGCGGGTGCTATTATGGTTTATTCGCTTACCACGTCCAAGAAGGCTTATAATGTGGTGAAAACATCTGTGAACCTGGCTCGTCAGGACAGTGGTGACGAGATGTTCGGTTCTTCTAAAGTAGCCCGCAGCATTGTGCGCTGGTTCTTGTCGGTTTCTACCTGGGTGGTATCGGTTACTCCCGAAGGTGTCCGCCGTTGGACAAACAGCCGTTTCAATCGCGAAGACAGTGTATTGGAAGAAGGTGCGGCGTTCGACTTAATCCGGGCTTCGGTCAATTTGGTGTTGGCCGGTCTGCTCATTGCGCTGGGTACTTCCCTCAAACTTCCGTTGTCAACCACCTATGTCACCTTCATGGTGGCGATGGGTTCGTCGTTGGCCGACCGGGCCTGGGGACGCGAAACGGCTGTATTCCGCATTACCGGGGTGCTTTCGGTTATCGGCGGATGGTTCATTACTGCCGGTGCGGCCTTTATGGGGGCGTTTTTGGTGGTACTGGTGATGTATTTTGGCGGTACGGTTTCAATGGCCGTTGTCACCGGTATTGCCATTTGTTTGTTGATACGCAGCAACATCCGTTACAGCAAGAAGAAGCAGGAGGACAAGAAAGACGAACTGTTTTATGCCATGTTGGCCAGTGAAGACAAGGATGAAACCTGGAACCTGCTGCACCAGCATATTATTGAGCAGCAGAAAGATTTTATGGACTATGCCGGAAAAATGTACACACAGGTGACCGATGGTTTTGTGAAAGAAGACCTGAAGACGTTGCGTAAGGCCGAACGCTCGCTCCGGAAAGAGAAGATGGTGCTGAAAAACACCCGGCGTAAGGAGACCGTGGGACTGCGGCGTATACACAAAGAGGTGGCGATGGAGAAGAATACCTGGTTCCACTTGGGAAGTAATTGCTGTGTGGCTGTTATGTACAACCTGCGACGCATGTGTGAACTGACTCAGGAACATGTTGATAACAACTTTACACCGCTGCCAACGAAGTATATTACCGACTTCCTGCCTATACGCGACCGCATCATTGCTTTGTTCGAGAAAGGAACAACCATTTGGGAGCAGCAAAAGTACGAAGAAACCATTGCTTTGCGTTCCGATTGTGAAGAGGTGAAAAACGACCTGTCAGCCAAGTGCAAGGCACTCTTTGCCCATATTCAGGAAGACGATGCCAATCTGACGGTGGCTTACTTGTACTTGAACATCTTGCAGGAGTCGCAGGAAATGGTGTCGGCTTACCGACGGTTGTTGCGTGCAGGACGCAAGTTGCAATAACGTTGCACCGGGAATCCCTGAACATGCCTTGCCGCACTATTCGCCATCAATAAACGGCGGATAGTGCGGCAAGGCATGTTCAGGGGTCGACATTAGCGGCTTTTGACGTATTGCATCCGGTTTTCCAAAATTGCCGGAAGGTGTTCCATAGCCCAATCGGTCAGCGATTCCACGTGAGGCATCAGGCTTTGTCCCAGCGCCGTAAGCCGGTATTCCACACGTGGGGGTATTTCGGCATAAACTTGTCGCATTACCAGTCCGTCGGCCTCGAGCGAACGCAGCGTGACGGTAAGCATGCGTTGCGATATGTCACCAATGGTTTTGTGTATGTCGCTGAACCGCATCGTACCGTTGGCCCGCAGGGTGGTCATCACCAGCATGGACCATTTGTCGCCAAAGCGGTTCAATACATCGCGTACCGGGCATGGATGAGTGGGCAGAAAATCTTTCATTTTTATTAACTTCTTCTAGTGGGCTGAATATCAACAATAGTTACCTGTATGTAACAGGCTGACTTGTAGGTTCCTTCTTGTTTGGTGCACATCGCCAGGCTATCTTTGCGTTACAAAGATAAGAAACTTACTCAAAATAACTATTGTTCCATTTTTAAAAAGAAGAAGTATGAAAAAGCAAGTAGCCGTATTAGCAGTTAATCCCGTTAACGGAAGCGGGTTGTTCCAGTATCTGGAAACGTTTTTCGAACAAGGCATTCCGTTCCGTGTATTTGCCGTGGCTGATACCACCGATATACGTACCAATTCGGGCATCCGCTTGGCGGCCGATGATGTGATAGCCAACCTGCGCGGACGGGAGGACGAGTTTGATGCTTTGGTTTTTGCATGTGGCGATGCGGTTCCAGTGTTCGAAGAAAATGCCGAAAAGCCCTACAATGTGCAACTGATGGAAGTGTTGAAAACTTTCGGTGAAAAGGGAAAAATCATGATAGGCCACTGCGCTGCGGGCATGCTGTTTGATTTTGCGGGTATTACGGCCGGAAAGAAACTGTCTGTTCATCCGCTGGCCCGTCCGGCCATTTCATTAGGGACGGCTTGTGAGGCCGAAACTACGGTGGATTCACCGTTTTTCACGGCGCAGGACGAAAACCACATTGCCGGAGTCATTGGAGCTGTGGTGGCTGCCTTGAAGTGAAAATATTCCGTTTCACCGTAGTTTTTTGCGCGGTGGCGTGTGGCTCTTTCCTACGGATTGGGCATCTTTTTATTCCGTACTGGGCATCTCGTTGCAACGAGATGCCCAGTACGTTTTTTTATGACGGTTGTCTGCCTTATTCCGCTTTGGCTTTGCGTGCCAGTTCGAACAACTCCGGTTGGATGTGGCAATAGCCTCCTGGATTTTTGTCCAGGTAGTCCTGGTGATACAGCTCGGCCGGGTAAAAGTTCTCCAGCGGCATCACCTCTACCGCCAATGGCTGCCGGTAATTTTTGGCCAGGTGGTTTACGCATTGTTCAATCACAACTGCGTCGGCGGCATCCGTATAGTAAATACCGGTACGGTATTGTGTACCCCGGTCAGCCCCTTGTTGATTGACGCTGGTGGGGTCGATGGTCTTGAAATAAAGTGCCAGTAAGAACGGTAGGTTTGTCTTTTTCGGTTGGTAGGTTACCTTTACTGTTTCGGCCGCGTGGGTCTGTCCGGTACACACCTGTTCATAGGTAGGGTTCGGTTGTTGGCTGTTGGCGTATCCGGTTTGTGTTTGTACGACGCCTTCAATCTGTTTCATGAAGTGCTGTGTTCCCCAGAAACATCCTCCGGCCAGGTAAATCTCTTTTGTCTGTTCCATTTGGTTCGGGATGATGTGTTAATGGTATTTGTTTGTTACAATGCGGACAAAGATACGATGTTTTCTCTGATTGTAGTCGGGAGCATTCCTGCAAATGTAAGTCGGAAGCAGGCTTTGACCGATGTAACCATACACATAGCTGCTCCGGCTGGCTATTTATACATTTTTAGAATTAGGATCGTCTGACTTTTGCCTGTCGGCTTTTATCGTATTTGTTTGTATTAATTAAGATATGAGTGCGGATGTTTGTGCAACTTTTTTGTATATTATATCTTTGCATCCCGAAAACGGAGTAGTTATTCAAAGAGTATTGTGCGTTGCTGCATGCTGTTTTGGAACACCAGGCAGGACGTATGCCAGCCTTATACTTTAAGTTGTTTTTTAAATAAGGTCTTGAGGGGCTGAAGACCGGGAGCAATAGCAATGAAAAAATTATTGAATGTAAGTTTCTTGTATTTGATGTTGGCCATGTCTGCGTGTGCCTTGTGTTTGTCCTCTTGTGGCGATGACGATGATGAGGGTAATGGCGGAGGTGGCGGCGATACCGGTTCTGCTTATGCCGGTACGTGGATTATGAGTCATATAAAAATTACGGAGGATGGGGAAACCTATGAGGGTAACGTGGATACTTCCGAGATATTGGCGAAAATGACATTGAATGAGGATAAGACATTTACCTATTCTTACACCGACTTTGAGGATGATGAAAACGATCCTACAGAACCTCAGCAGGGAACATGGAGCTATGCCGATAATGTGTTGACGCTTCATATGGATAATGGAGCTGTGGGGACGATGCAGGTGAAACGCTGGACAAGCAAGCAGTTGGTTACATTCCAAAGCGAAGGCGGATACAGCGAGACGCGCACTTGGAAGCGGGTATAGGTAGCTGCTGACTTGAGTTAGAGAAAGGGGTACGGAACAAATGCAAGTTCCGTACCCCTTTAGTTATGAGTAGGAGGGTGTATTATTTATTTCACCGACAGTTCTTTGAGTTTTTGCCCGTCCAGGCTGTGAACAGCAACAACACCCTCTTCGTAGGTGGCAAAGGTGGGGCGGTTGCCTCCTTTCGGGAAGGTGACGGAACCGGTGTTGCAGACCAATGTAGAACCGATATGTTCCAGTTTCCACAAGTGTGTATGGCCGTAAAACAGGCAATCGGTCCGGCCTTTGGGAAGTTGTGTTTCGTTATAAATATGTCCGTGCGTCAGGAACAGGCGTTTTCCGTTGTCCACCACCAAGGTATAGTCGGACAGGATGGGAAAGTCCAGTAACATTTGGTCCACCTCCGAGTCGCAGTTGCCGCGTATGCAGACGATTTCGTCGGCCAGGGCATTGAGCTGTGCCGCGATTTGTTGGGGGTTGAGGCCCTCGGGGATACCGTTGCGTGGACCGTAGTTCAGGATGTCACCCAGCAACAGGAGCATGTCGCAGTGCTGTTCGCGATAAAAGTCCAGTACGTGTTGCAGGGCGGGCAGCGAGCCATGGATGTCGGAAGCGATTAAATATTTCATTGCTGTCGGTTTTTCCGCAAAAGTACGGGAAAATGTTTACAACGGCAATAGCTGCCTGCGCTATTCTGTGGCGTTGCCGGTTGTAGGGCCGAGGGGGGAGGTGGGGTTATCGGTGGGCGGATCGTCGGTGAAGTTGAGCTTGAGCTGGATGTAGGCAGGTGCTTTCTCGGGTATGTTACCGACGGCCACTCCCAGCAGACGCACTTTCTTTCCTGCAAAATCAACCTGATCGAACAGCGCCTGTGCC
>CABSGW010000178.1 GCA_902477365.1 uncultured Prevotellaceae bacterium | reverse complement strand
AAGCCGTAACCCCTGTCTTAAACGACTCGCCTGACGAAGATATTATCATAGGCGACTCTGCCACCATGCAAGCCGTATTCAGCACCATCGAAAAGTTGGAAGAAACCGATGCCAATGTACTGATACTGGGTGAAAACGGTACCGGAAAGGATGTCATTGCCCACCGGCTGCACCGCCGCTCCAAGCGCAGTGATAAGCCGTTTGTATCCATCGACTTAGGCAGTGTACCCGAACAACTGTTCGAAAGCGAGCTCTTCGGTTACGAGAAAGGTGCGTTCACCGATGCACGTAAAACCAAATCGGGACGCATGGAGATGGCCTCAGGAGGTACGCTCTTCCTGGACGAAATAGGTAACCTGTCGCTACCGATGCAAGCCAAACTGCTGACCGCGCTCGAAAAACGCCAGATTACCCGCCTGGGATCCACCACGGCCATTCCGATTGACATACGCCTAATCTGTGCCACCAATGCCGACATCCGCAACCTGGTGAACGAAGGCAACTTCCGTCAAGACCTGCTCTACCGCATCAACACGGTGGAGATACACATACCGCCCCTACGCGAACGGGGCAACGACATTCTGCTGCTAGCCGACTTCTTCCTGATGCGCTACACGCATAAATACAAAAAGGAGATTACCGGCATACACCGCGACGCACGCAACAAACTGTTACGATATACCTGGCCCGGCAATGTGCGCGAACTGAAACACACCATCGAACGCGCCGTCATCATGACAGACAACAAAACCCTACACCCCGGCGACCTGATGTTGCACATCGCAACAGCCGCACCCCAACCATCGCCCAGTAACGAGACCCTCAACCTGGAAGAACTGGAACGGCAAGCCATACAACGTGCCATGCGCCTGTGCGAGGGCAACCTGTCGCGTGCGGCCGAACACCTGGGCATTACCCGCTACGCCCTCTACCGCAAACTCGAAAAACTGGGCTTATGAAACGCTATTCCGTACTGATAGCCATCCACATTGCGTGCATCCTGCTTCTTTGCTACACGGCCAGCCTGCTGTATGGAAACTACCTTTGGTGGAGCTACACCGCCTGCCTGTTGCTGGCGCTCGTCACAGCCATCCACCTGTACCGGGTAATGACGCGCGTACTGAACTCGCTCAACGAACTGATTCGTACCCTGCCCAACGATGAAGTGCGCCGCCACATTCAATTAAAGAATAAAGAGGTACGGGAAATAGGTACAGAGCTGACAGCCGTACTGAACCTGTTTCACGACCGCGTCATAAACAGCGAGATACGGCTCAGTTACTATGAAGCGCTGCTCAACCAGGTAGACACGGCCGTACTGGCATGCAACCAGAAAGGCATCATTGAGTGGATGAACCACGCGGCCAAACAGCTTGTCGGCGAGAAGTTCCAGGTACCGGCCGCCTGGCTACGCCCTGAAACCGAACCGTCCATCGCCAGCCTGCCCAACCAGACGCCTGACACCGACATCATGATGTCGTGTACCCGATTTATCACCCGCAACGGCGAACGTTACCTCATCAGCCTGAAAAACATCCAAACCATTTTGGAACACAACGAAATGGAGGCCTGGCAAAAACTGATCCGGGTATTGACCCACGAAATTATGAACTCCATTACACCCATCATCTCGTTGTCCGATACACTATGTTGCCGCGCCGACAACGAGCCACCCTCTGAAAAGATGTACAGCCTGATGCGACAAGGTATGCAAACCATCCAACGGCGTAGCGAAGGACTTATGCACTTCATCGAAAACTACCGGAAACTGACCCGCATACCCGTACCGCAACCAACCCCTATCCTCCTGGCGGAACTGTTTGACGGCTTAAATGAGCTTTATCACGACCCTTCCATCCGTTTCAATCTGGAAGCCAGGAGCGACACCCTGACGGCAGACCGCAACCAGGTGGAGCAGTTACTCATTAACCTGATTAAGAATGCCAAGGAGGCAACTGCCGGACAGCCAACCCCCAACATCACCGTCACCGCCAGCAACACTGGCGGCAGCATCACCCTGTCTGTCTCCGACAACGGAAAAGGCATCCTGCCCGATGTACAGGCACGCATCTTCATGCCTTTCTTCACCACCAAACCCGAAGGATCGGGCATCGGGCTGAGTCTGTGCAAACAAATCATGCGGTTGCACGGAGGATATATCAAAGTACATTCCGAAGCGGGAAAAGGATGTAAGTTCACGCTCACCTTTCCACCTGCACCGGGAAAAGGATGACGGAAAAAAGACTGTTCAACGTCCCCTCAACAACCAATAACCCTAACGCAACTGGGCATCTCGTTGAAACGAGATGCCCAGTTGCGTTAAACGACATGCCCAGTCGGGAGAAACCTATTGGACGGCAAACCATCCGCCCCTATCCCTACACGTACCCGAAACAACCCTTTGTAAAGCAGAAAAATACAGGTTTCGCTTTTTTTTATTGCACGATATGAATTATTTTACTAATTTTGCCCCCAAATGGACTCAGACAGTAATTTACCTCCGACTACACACACGCAGCAAAATCACCCTTTTATTCATTGCATTTTGCGGCTTTAGTCTTTATACATTCCGGGTACTTTTCCGTATTCATACCATCGCTCGATAACTTCATATCCTGAAGCAGGTCGTCCGTTTACTTTCATTCATTTACATAGCCAATCACATCCGATGACATTGATATTATTTTATTTATTCTTAGCCCTTTCCGTTTCTTTTCTGTGTTCGGTCATGGAGGCGGTTTTGCTTTCCACTCCCCTGTCATACATCACCCTGAAAGAGAAAGAAGGAGGCAAGGCTGCCACACTGCTCAAGCATCAAAAACAACACATAGACGATCCCATCGCCGCAATTCTATCGCTCAACACCATAGCCCACACCATCGGTGCGGCCGGTGTGGGAGCCGAGGCCGTAAGAGTATTTGGAGAAGCTTATTTTGGTCTTATCTCGGCCATACTGACCATTCTGATCCTGGTTTTGTCCGAAATCATCCCCAAATCGGTCGGTGCTAATTACTGGCGTACGTTGGCGTTGCCCTCGGCACGTATCATCCAAGGCATGGTATGGATCACCTATCCGCTGGTACTGCTTTCCAAAAGCCTTACCCACCTCATCTCGTCCAAACGTCCCATACAGTCGGTCAGCCGTGAAGAGGTATCGGCCATGGTCACCGTAGGACTGGAAGAGGGTGTGTTTGAAAAGAAAGAGAACCGCATGATACAGAGCCTCATCAAGCTGGACAAGCAAAGTGTTCACAACATCATGACGCCCAGCACCGTTGTGGCTGCGGCATCGGTCAACCTGTCTCTGCGCGAATTCTATGCCAACGAGGCTTACAGCACCTATTCACGCATCCCCGTGTACGATGAGAACCGCGATTTCCTGATAGGTTATGTATTGCGCCAAACGGTGTTGGAAAAACTGTCGGAAGACAAATTCGACATTAAATTGTCAGAAATATTACGCCCCATCCTCTCGTTCAACGAAGACGCATCCGTACCGACCGTATGGGAAAAAATGTTGGAGAAAAAAGAACACATCGCAGCCGTCATTGACGAATACGGTTGTTGCCGTGGAATTGTTACCCTGGAAGACGTCATCGAAACCATTTTGGGACTGGAAATTGTCGATGAAAAAGACACCGTAGTCGACATGCAGGAGCTGGCCAAAGAGAAGTGGAAAGAATCACAAGGAAAATAACCTACTGAACTTTTCAGTAAACAAACATTAAGCGGAACGGGCATTTTATCTGGTAAAATGCCCGTTCCGCTTTTCTTGGGATACCTCTCACCTCCCAAGACCCCAAGAGTATCAACGCTTTCAACAGAAAACCAGAACGTTAAATCCGCCTGATTTAAGATTATTTAAACATTTCGAAATAGCTATATTCATACGTGATTTGTATTTTTGTTCCATATTTTAAACCTAGGTTCTTTATTTGAAACCAAAACACCTTATATAATGAGCAACAAAGAGCAAAGCACTGAAAACAGATACAAGATACCCATGCTTGAAAAGGGCTTCGAGATGCTGGAGCTGTTAGCCCGTTTCCCGGCAGGTATCACCATGCAGGAACTGATTGAAAAACTCAACCAGCCCAAAACGTCTGTCTACCGCTTGCTGCTATCGCTCACGCAGATGGGCTACGTGTGCAAGGACGAGGAAAACTATCGTTACTACCTGTCACGCAAACTATTGCGGTTGGGGTTGGCAGCCTTGGGCGAGTCGAACATCGTGGAACTGGCCTTGCCCCAGATGCGTCTGTTACGTGACTCTATACGCGAAAGCGTTATGCTGGGCGTACTGATGCACAACCGGGTGGTATTGCTAGAACAGGTGTTGGGATCGCACAGTTTTACGTTCCTGCTGCGCCCGGGAGGCAACTTCGACCTGCACTCCTCCGCTCCAGGCAAGTTGTTCCTGGCCTATGCCTCGGCATCCGAGCAGGAGGAACTGTTACAGTCTATCGACTACATCCGGTACAACAAGAACACCATTACCTCCAAGGAAGAGATGTTGAAAGAGATAGCCAATGTGCAAGAACAAGGCTATGCCATTGACCTGGAAGAAGGAATGGACGGTGTACACTGCGTGGCAGCTCCGGTATTCAACCAGTTTGGCAACATCATTGCCGTATTGTGGACTTCTGGTCCGTCAGGACGCATGCCGCAGAAAGACTTCCCTGTCATCGCTGAATCACTGAAGCAGGCTGCCGAACGTATCTCATCAAGTTGCGGATAGAAAAACAGATAAAACTTACATAAAGCTATGAATAATTTTGAATACTACAATCCGGTACGCGTTATTTTCGGCGCTGGCGAACTGAACCGTATCGGACAGGAAACAAAAAAGTTGGGGAACAACGTATGTCTGGTATCGTACAAAGAGCTGGGCGTACTGACATCGCTCACGGAACGCATCGGACAGTTGCTCGAAACTGAAGGTATAACCGTAAACACTTTCTATGAAATAGAGCCGAATCCCGAAATACGTACCATCGAAAAGGGAGTGCAGATGTGCCGTGAAAAATCGGTTGACTGCATCATCGGAATAGGTGGCGGAAGCGCGATGGATGCCGCAAAAGCCATTGCCGCCGGTTTTTACTACGAAGGAGACCTGTGGAACATGGTGAACAGCCGGCACGACACGCAGTCGGCCATCCCTCCGGTCAAGGCATTGCCCAAACTGATGGTTCCCACGTTGCCCGCAACCGGAAGCGAAATGAACCTTTGTGCCGTAGTGAGCAACGGGGAATTGAAGGAAAAATCATACATCTGGGCCACTTGTCTCTATCCGGAAACATCCATCATCGACCCGGAACTGACGCTGAGTCTGCCCGCC